>NZ_JAMXXC010000027.1:0-38975 GCF_024129855.1 Acinetobacter lwoffii | reverse complement strand
AGACAGAAACCTCTCTATTCTTAAGTTTGCATGCTGATTTCATAATAAATCTAAACCAGTGCGAATTTAGCAAAAAAATAACGCATTCTTTTCTTGATATTGTTTAGATAAATTGGGAAATTAGATATGGTTTTATCGTTTGTTAAAGATAAAACCAGAAAAACTCATTAGAGATGATAATAAATAAGATAAGGATAAGATCGATGAAACGTCAAGTATTGACCTGTACTCTTCTCACATTAAGTGTGGCCTTAACTGCTTGTAACGATGATAGTGATAATGATCGTTTTTACGAGTCCAAACCTGCCATTCCAGTAAATAATATCGATAATCCAGTCGTGGCAACACCTGTAGCCTATACTCAAACGGATTTCTCCGGGATCGCTGACGAAAGTGTGATCATGACTTATAAGATGTTAGGAATTAATGGTAAGGAAACACAAGCTACTGCATTAGTTTTCACACCCGAGGGAACACCTCCAGCTACAGGCTGGCCAATTGTGGCATGGGCACATGGAACTACCGGGGTAGCTGATCAGTGTGCGCCGAGTCGAAAAGCGCTGAATGATTATATTAAAGCCATGATTGGCGGGTTTCTCCAAGCTGGCTATATTGTAGTGGCACCTGACTATGAAGGTTTAGGAGAGCCGAGTGGAAAAGAACTTCATCCTTTCTTGAATCTGAAAAGCGAAGCTTATTCTATTACTGATGCAGTCGTGGCTGCACGAAACTATTTAGGTTCACAAGCGTCTAATCAATGGGTTGCAGTAGGGCATTCTCAAGGTGGCCAAGCAGCTTTAGGCGCTGCGCAATATGCAGCACGTGCTTCTAAGATGACCTATAAAGGTACGGTAGCTTTAGCACCGGCTTCAAATTTCAATCTGATTTTGACAGGAGGTGAACAACAGGCGGGACAAGAAACAAATCTGGATAAAAAAATTGGAACTTTAGCATCTTTAGATACCTTTACTGCACTGATTGTTGCTGGTTTGCGTAACCCGAACCCAAATTTGCAATATAGTCAGATTTTTAAAACGCCAACCGATGAAATCGCAAAAAATGCAGAAACTGACTGTTATGATGTATTAGGCCAGAAATTTGGTACTGCAATGTATGCTTATGCACAATCAAATAATAACTCAGTAAATAATTATCCTCGTACTCAAACTAACTTTATGAGTATTCCAGTCGTAAAGAGCTTCTTAGAAAAAGATTCTCAGCCTTTACTTGTTAAAGTTTCTACGCCAGTGATTATTTATCAGGGTTCAGCAGATAGTACCGTTCCCAAAGCAGCAACAGATGTTTTAGTTGCACTCGCCAATCAGAAACAAACTTCAGTACGTTATATTACGGATGAGTCAAATGTGACTAAATGGGATCATGGTAGTGTCTATGCACTGAATATTCCTAATATTATTTCAGATGTAAAATCTCTAATGCCAATTCAATAACTTATTTTTATCTGAATGGCTCATGTTTTTTTAGACATGAGCCATTTTTATTGCAAACTGAATAAAGTTCATGATCGAAAATTTAAAACTTCATGCTACAATACGCGCCAATCTTAGCACGGCTTAAAAGCCCTAAATCAATAGGACCTCGCTAATGTTTGCCAATATCTCTATCGCTGAATTTGATCCAGAATTAGCTCAAGCAATCTCGAATGAAGATGCTCGCCAAGAAGCTCATATTGAGCTAATCGCTTCTGAAAACTACTGCTCACCAGCAGTTATGGAAGCTCAAGGTTCAAAACTTACTAACAAATATGCGGAAGGCTACCCAGGTAAACGCTACTATGGCGGTTGCGAGTATGTAGACGTTATCGAACAATTGGCGATTGACCGTGCTAAAGAACTCTTTGGTGCTGATTATGCTAACGTTCAGCCACATGCTGGTTCACAAGCAAACTCAGCAGTTTACTTAGCGCTTCTTAACCCGGGCGATACAGTTCTGGGTATGAGCCTTGCTCACGGTGGTCACTTGACGCACGGTGCAAAAGTAAGTTTCTCTGGTAAAACATATAATGCGATTCAGTACGGTTTAAACCCTGAAACTGGCGAGATCGATTACGAAGAAGTTGAGCGTTTGGCGCTTGAGCACAAGCCACGCATGATCGTTGCTGGTTTCTCTGCATACAGCCAAATCGTTGACTGGCAGCGTTTCCGTGACATCGCGGACAAAGTTGGCGCTTACCTATTTGTTGATATGGCTCACGTTGCAGGTCTGGTTGCCGCTGGCGTTTACCCAAGCCCGGTGCAAATTGCTGACGTTACGACGACGACGACTCACAAAACACTTCGTGGTCCACGTTCAGGTCTTATTCTTGCGAAAGCAAACGAAGAAATCGAGAAGAAACTTCAATCGGCTGTATTCCCAGGCAACCAGGGTGGTCCTTTGATTCACGCAATTGCTGCAAAAGCAATCTGCTTTAAAGAAGCAATGGCACCTGAATACAAAGCTTACCAACAACAAGTTGTGGTAAATGCGAAAGCAATGGCTGAAGTATTGATCGCTCGTGGTTATGACGTAGTTTCTGGCGGTACTGAAAACCACTTGTTCTTGTTGTCTTTAATCAAACAAGACATTACAGGTAAAGAAGCTGATGCTTGGTTAGGTGCTGCTCACATTACTGTGAACAAAAACTCTGTACCAAACGATCCACGTTCTCCGTTCGTGACTTCAGGTATCCGTATCGGTACACCTGCAGTAACAACTCGCGGTTTTGGCGAAGCTGAAGTGCGTGAACTTGCAGGCTGGATCGCTGACATCCTAGATGCTAAAGGCGATGAAGCTGTTATCAACGCGGTGAAAGAGAAAGTTGCAGCGGTATGTGCTAAATTCCCAGTTTATGCATAATCGCTTATAAACGGAAAGGAGCTCCCAACCGGGAGCTTTTTTTATAGCTGTAAAAATAACGATGTAAAAGATGTTTAGACTTGATCGGGCTTATATAGATCAATTTCCATGCCGTAAGAGATTGAGTCATCAATAAAATCATATTGAGTTTTTCTAAATCTGGCTTAAAGTCTTTTATCAACTATTTGTATTTTTAAATGCTTTAAAAGAATGAATGCATTCGTTGCATGCTTTGCTTGAAATTATTTACAGGAATTATTTTCAGAACCTGACACTTTAAAAATAATAGGTTATTGAGCTGAAGATCATGGTAGATGAAGCGCTTGAGTGAATCCCATGTTACTGTAAGGTGGTGCTGATATAAGCGCCGTGAATGACATCATTCTTTTTATTTAAACGTTATATGGATCGGTATCATTTGAATATGGGTAAATCCTGTATTTAAAAATGCTGCTGGCGGTTGATTGATTAATTTTTCATTTATGCATTAAACAAGGTAATAAGGATGACTAAACCCAACATTATTTTATCTGAGCAAGATTTACATCGTCTGGAAACGATGCTGGAGAATCAGAGCAAGCTGAGCGAAACCATGATCCGCTTAGAGGATGAATTGGCACGTGCCGAAGTGGTCGAGCCGCAAGCGATCGCAAGCAATATCGTGACCATGCATTCCCGTGTGTTGTTGACCATTGCACCTTCTACGGAAGCTGTTGAGGTGACACTAGTTTACCCACACGAATTTAAAGGTGAAAAGGGGCAGGTCAATGTCATCGCACCGATAGGTGCAGCCATTTTGGGCTTAGCAGAAGGTCAAACCATTGAATGGCCACAACCGGATGGTAATACCATGAAAGTGACCATTGAAAAAGTGCTGTTTCAGCCGGAGAGCGAAGGGGATTATCTTTAAGCCAGCGTTGGATCATCCTTGAAAGCCATAGCAATATGGCTTTTTTTGTATATGGATTTTAAGTAAAACCTGATGTTGTAAGCATTTAGATCAGATTGAATACATTTTAAAGTTCTAAATGCTTAAAGTTAAATAATTCTCAAAATGCAATGTAGTCATTTATCTCTGCAATTGAATCGTATTGCCAAAATCATAATTAAAATAAAGATAAAACATGGATTTAGTTAAAGTGATGTAACGAATTTCTGGATAAATATACACAACGCGGTCTGTTTTTTTGCTACATTCGAAGATGTTCTAGACTTCTTTGTTTCACTTTTTTAAAGGATATCGCCTCAACCATGTCGCGCTTTGAAGCTCTACCTGCCTTGACTGACATGATGCTTGATCGTGAGGAAATTCTGGCGATTAAGCGTAATGAGCTTGTGCCTGTACTGGATAATCAATATGGGCTGAATCATTATGCAGATGCTCTGATTCAGGCACAGTCCGTTCTACTGAATGGTGTAGATCCGCACTTGACCCAACAGTTAAGCCAGACCATTGAGCAATTGATTCATGCCTTGGCAGAATCTAAAAAATATCTGAAAAAACGTAAATTTAATGCTCTACAGAAATGGCTGGGCATCGATCTGGATTATGGCTCAAGTCAGATGGAATATTATCAACGACTGGACCGTTTGCTGGATCAGGCCGATCACTTAAGCCGTAAATTGCAGATTGAAATTCAGAAATCGCAGTCACGTTTTCAGCAGCTTTTGGGGTTGCGCGAACAGATGGCCAAGCACATTGTCGCAGCAGACGAGTTTCTGTCTGAATATCCGCTATTCGTCAAAAACCAGCATCCCTTGGATAATTTTTCAGAACGCCTCTCCAAGAAAATTAATACCTTACGTACCTTGCAAAGCAGTAATGACATCGCCATTACCCAGATGCAGCTTTCGCAGCAGCTTTCCTTTAGCCTGCTGGATCGCTTTAAGGAAGCACAGCAGGTCTTGATTCCGGCCTGGCAATATCATGTCAAACAAAGCCAGACGAAACACTCGACAAGTGATCTGGAAAAACTTGATAATAGCCGTGAGAGTCTGATTAAAACGTTAAAAAAATCCCTCGAGAAACCCTCGAAAACATAACAATATAAGGTGAACTATGACCAAGTCTGATTTAGTAAATTTACCTGTTGAAAGCTCGAATGAACTGGTCGAACAAAAATTCCAGCAAATGGACCTGAAAGAACTGGGCTTACAGTCTGCTGACTTTCAGGAGGTGCTGGCTGCACGTAAAGAGTTGCAGAACATGAGTCATAACAGCGTGGCTGAATATGGCAAAAATATTGCGACCAAAACTTCGACCTATACCGATGAATTACTGAATCTGGTGCAAAATAGAGATCTGGATGCGACAGGACAGAAGCTGAATCAGGTGGTACAGGTGGCTCAGCAGCTGAATACCAGCAGTATTCTCAATAAAAAGAAAAGTTCGGGTTTTTTTGGCAATATCATTAGCAAATTCAAAGGTGCGAAAGATAACTTTGATGCGCATTTCAATACCACTAAAGAGCAGCTAGATGTACTGGTGAAAGAGATTGAAACCTCGCAATCCGGTTTGAAAGCACGTGTTGATACCCTGGATAAAATGTTTGACGGGGTACAGGATGAATATAAACAGCTCGGGGTACATATCGCCGCAGGCCGTTTACGCGAACAGGAGCTGCAGCAGGAAATTTCCACTTTAACCGCCTTGCCGCAAGATCAGAGCACCACCCAGAAAATTTATGACCTGAACCATCTGGCCAATAATCTGGAAAAACGTGTCAGTGATTTACAGGTATTGCAGCAATCTGCCATGCAGACCTTGCCAATGATCCGGATTATCCAGTCGAATAACCTGATGCTGGTCGACAAGTTCTATGCGATCAAAAACATTACTTTACCGGCGTGGAAAAACCAGATCAGTCTCGCAATTTCATTGAGCGAACAGAAGAACAGTGTACAGCTGGCCAATACCATTGATGATGCCACCAATGAGCTGCTGCGCCGTAATGCAGACCTGTTACATCAGAACTCGGTCGATACCGCTAAAGCCAACCAGCGTTCGGTGATTGACATCGAAACGCTTGAACATGTGCAAAACACCCTCATTAAAACCGTAAACGATGTGATTCAGATCCAGAAAGAAGGAGTACAAAAACGCACAGAAGCAACCGTGCGTTTGAAAGCTTTGCAGGATAATCTGAATCATTTGGTGATTGAATCAAGTACCAGTGGATCCAAGCCCAACTAAACCAGGTAGGGCCAAAATCTGAAAGAAGGAGTAGAGATTGCCGCCCTTAGATGAATACACCGTTAAGCCTCAGGACATCAAGCAGGGGGTAGTTGCACTCAAGAAACGTCAACGCAATTTGATGCTATTGGGTTTGACCACCTCTACCATATTTATAGCTTCAATGATGAGCCTGTTTTTCCAGCAGGAACTGGTCTATGGTTTTTTTGGCCTGAGTACTCAAGTACAACAGTTGCATTTACCGGTCAGTGTAGATGCCACACTGGCCAGCATTGGTGATAGTCCGGATTATTTTTTTAGTTTGCTGAGCTGGTTTGGCTGGCTGATTATTAAAATTTTTGCCTCTTTCATCGGTGCATTTTTTGTGATTGGCTTACTGAAAAAGTTGCGTTTCTTTTATGTTCGCTTTCAGTCTTTTGTGCTGAAATTTGTCGCCTGGCTGATTGCTTTTATCGTGATCTGGTCAGGATTGACTTACTGGCAGCATGATCTACGTAATGATCGGGATGATGCTTATCAGCAAGTGGTGTATTACGACAGCAATATCAATGACAGTGAAATCGCCCGTTATCTGGCCGATTCAGAGATTGCTGCACCAGTAAAGTCTTATTTATTGGCGCAAACGGCATTGCTGCATAAGCCGCAAGATTTATCTGCCGCAAAACCTTATGTTTTAAATTTGGTTGAAGCAGAAAAACAGGATCCTAAATTTGAACAATATGGTTTCAAGCCTGAACAAATTTGGACCATGCAGCAACAGGTCTATGGTCAAGCCATGACACCAGTCGCCAAGAGTGTAAATACGCAGGTACAACAGGCGGATCAGTTAAGTCAGATCACGAATCTGGTTATTATTGGTGTTGCTATTTTATCGGCACTACTTAGCCTAATCTTGTTTTTCTTGGCCAACTCAATCAAGGGTCGTTCTCTGCGTATCGAACAGCGGATTCATTAATTTCCCAAAATGCTCCTGAATAGGGTAATGCTGATCAGTTAAGGAATTTAGAAATAGACTCTTTAGCTTTTCAGTCGTTTATGAAAGAGTCTTAACTTTTTAAATCAAATACTTGCAATATCACTTGTTACTTTGGTTTCGCCCAAAGTAACCAAAAGCATTTGTCATCCGCAAAACTCGTCAGCCACTATCCCTTAGTAAATTTGTCGCAAAAACAATCATTTTTTAATGTAGTCCTGCCTCAAACAGTTGCGGATGACTTTGCTACCTATCAAATATAATCTTGAATTTAAAAAAAATGCCAGTCAATTGCTTAACTGACTGGCCTGGCATTACCTGAATAGGGAGCATTTTTTGATGGAATTTCAACGCTATTTTTAAGACAACCTATTCAACTTGCTCTATATAGCCCAAAAATAAAAACAAGGCAGCATAAAGTCTATAACTGGATTAATAATCTAAAATACCGATCAATAAAATAAAAACAAACTGTTTTAACTATTTATTCAATTCATTTAATATCCTGTTATCAAATAAACATTTACTCCTTTGGAGACGTTAGCAATGTTAGACCAAAATACTTCAGCTCAACTTAAAACCTTATTAGAACGCCTGGAAGGCCCGATTGAACTGGTCGCGACTTTAGATGGCTCTGACAAATCAGCCAAAATCCAGGAACTGGTGTCCGAGGTTGCTGCACTGTCTGATCTGGTGACTGCACGCTTTGACGGGACCAATGCACGTGTGCCAAGTTTCGGGATTGCCAAGGCCGGTGAAGAACCACGGGTGTTCTTTGCAGGCTTGCCAATGGGTCATGAATTCACTTCGCTGATTCTGGCATTGCTGCAAACCTCAGGTTATGCACCAAAAGTCTCGGATGAAGTACTGGCAAATATCAAGAGCCTGGGTGTTCAATCTAACTTTGATGTGTTCGTCTCTTTAAGCTGCCATAACTGTCCGGATGTGGTTCAGGCACTTAACCTGATCGCCATCTATAACCCAGGCACTACAGCGACCATGATTGATGGGGCTTTCTTCCAGGAAGAAGTAGAAGAACGCAAAATCATGGCGGTTCCGATGGTGTTCCAGGACAACCAGCATATAGGTCAGGGTCGTATGACGCTGGAAGAAATCATTGCCAAGTTGGACAGCAATGCCGCTACCAAAGATGCGGAAAAGCTGAATGCCAAAGATGCCTTTGATGTCCTGGTGATCGGTGGTGGTCCTGCAGGGAATACTTCTGCGATCTATGCAGCACGTAAAGGCATTAAAACCGGGATCGTGGCTGAACGCATGGGCGGTCAGGTCATGGATACCATGGACATTGAAAACTTTACGTCTGTACAGAAGACCCAAGGTCCTAAATTTGCTGCCGAGATGGAAGCCCACGTGCGTGAATATGGTGTCGACATCATGAACCTGCAACGTGTCTCTAACATCAAAGGTGCAGATGAAACGGCCAATGGTCTGGTGGAAGTCACGTTAGAGAATGGTGCCAGACTGGAATCGAAAACCGTGATTCTGTCGACTGGTGCACGCTGGAGAGAGATGAATGTTCCGGGTGAGCAGGAATACAAAACCCGTGGTGTGGCATACTGCCCGCACTGTGACGGTCCACTGTTCAAAGGCAAGCGTGTAGCCGTGATTGGTGGCGGTAACTCGGGTGTTGAAGCTGCGATTGATCTGGCAGGGATTGTAGAGCATGTAACTTTGGTGGAATTTGATACCAAGCTGCGTGCGGATCAGGTGTTGCAAGATAAACTGAACAGCTTGCCGAATACCACCGTGATCAAAAATGCTTTATCTACGGAAGTGGTTGGTGATGGTTCACAAGTGACTGCACTGAAATACAAAGACCGTGCTACGGATGAAGAGCATGTGGTTGAGCTGGCGGGGATCTTCGTGCAAATCGGTTTGTTGCCAAATACGGACTTCCTGAAAGAAACCCAAGTTGAGCTGACCAACCGTGGCGAGATTGTGATTAACGACCGCAACGAAACCAATGTGAAAGGTGTATTTGCAGCAGGTGACTGTACCACAGTGCCTTACAAGCAGATCATCATTGCGACCGGTGAAGGTGCCAAGGCATCACTGTCTGCTTTTGATTACATCATCCGTTCGGGGCAGTAAAAAAATAGCACCTCGGTTCCCCAAAACCGAGGTGCTATATCTTATCAATACATTATTATCGCTTTATAGGAACTCAGGACGCTAACACCCGAGTTCCTTTTTTTATATTTATTATTGGATCAGCCAAAAGTGTCCCCACGCACTTTCAGCTGTTCCTTTCCTCTGCACAGTTTTTGTTTTCAACCCTTATTTTTATACTTTCCCCAAGGTTGTCTTTACATAAAGCAATGTTTATTCCATCGCTTCATTTTTAAGATTTAAATAAGTTCAAACCCTTAAATTTTTCCAGTAATTGTTCTTGTGTTTCCCGATACTCCGGATGTGGAATAATGCATTCAATCGGACAGACATCCACACAGGTCTGATGCTCATAAAAACCGACGCATTCCGTACAACGGTTCACATCAATTTCATAAACTTTCGCACCCTCATAAATCGCGTCATTCGGGCATTCCGGTAAACACATATCGCAATTGATGCATTTGTCGGTAATCAACAGTGCCATACTTAACTCGCCTGATAAGCCAGTGAAGATGCCGAAATATCCGCAGTCGAGCTTGGCAGATTACGAATCAGCAGGGCATATTGCATATCAACATCTGCCGGAACCGGAATCTCGACGATGTGACCTGAACCTTTGGCATCTTCGATCAGATTACCTTTTTTGTCTTTCATTTCGGTTAAAGTGAAAGTGATATTGCCTTTAGTCGTCATCAGTTCGAGTGAGTCACCGACGATAAAACGGTTTTTCACATCGATCTTGATGTAATCTCCATTACGCTCCAGCACTTCGCCACAGAAAATTTGATGATCAAAACTGGAAGAACCATGTTCATAATTCTGATATTCACTATGCACATGGCGGCGTAGGAAACCTTCGGTATAACCACGATTCGCTAAGCCTTCCAATTGTGTCATCAGTGATGGATCAAAAGGTTTACCCGCCAACGCATCATCAATCGCTTTACGGTAAATTTGAGCAGTACGGGCGCAATAGAAATAAGACTTGGTCCGGCCTTCAATTTTCAGTGAATGTACACCTACTTTGGTTAGGCGTTCTACATGCTGGACTGCACGCAGATCTTTAGAATTCATGAAATAAGTGCCATGTTCATCTTCTTCAGCAGCAAACATATCTTCATCATTCCGCTGCAATAGCACAGGCTCATCAAACTGATGTTGTTCTTGCATGTGCTGTTCATCAGCATCTTTAGAGCAGCAGCCTGAATCCAGATTTTTTACTGGAATGACATCACCGGTTTCATCTTCCTTGGCATCCAGAACTTTATATTCCCAGCGGCAGGCATTGGTGCAGGCACCCTGATTGGCATCACGTTTATTCATATAACCGGACAACATGCAGCGGCCAGAGTAGGCCATACATAATGCGCCATGAACAAAGACCTCAATCTCCATATCGGGCACTTGCTGTTTGATTTCTGCAATTTCTTCAATCGACAGTTCACGTGACAGAATGACACGGGTCAGCCCCATGTTTTTCCAGAATTTCACGGTTGCCCAGTTCACGGCATTGGCCTGAACCGACAGGTGAATATCCATCTTTGGAAAATGTTCACGCACCAGCATGATCAGACCTGGATCGGACATGATCAGCGCATCCGGCTGCATCGCCACTACAGGCGCTAAATCACGAATAAAATTTTTCAGCTTGGAGTTATGCGGCTGGATATTGACCACCACATAGAACTTTTTGCCGAGTTCATGTGCTTCTTTAATGCCAATGGCGAGATTGTCATGGTCAAATTCATTATTCCGAACCCGCAAGCTATAACGCGGCTGACCGGCATAGACTGCATCTGCACCATAAGCAAAGGCATAGCGCATATTTTTCAGTGAGCCAGCAGGTGAGAGAAGTTCGGTAACAGTGGTAATGCTCATGATCAAATCGAAAGACATATAAAAAGTACGGCTTTATTCTAATCATCTGGAATTTGGATTCAACCTAGTAAATCACTCGGAAATACGCCATTTTGAGGTAAAACAAAGTTTTATTTTAAGTAGGGAGCTCTCAATAAAATGTCTTCAACATTCAATCATTTTCAGGGTTTTCAAGCGTTTTTAGAATCTGGCAATGATCAATCGTGGTCGGGGTATTGCAACTTTCTCTCAGTGTGATCAGTTGCCGTTCAAATATCTGTAATTCTTTAATTTTATTTGAAATATCCGAAAGATGCTGATCAATCAGCTGGTTGACGGCACAGCAGTCCTGTTCCGGATTTTGTTCAAGTTGAATCAGGGTTTCAATCTCTTTTAACGACATGTCCAAGGCACGGCAACGCTTGATAAAAAGCAGTCTTTTTAATGCGTCTTCACCATAATAACGATACTGATTACTTGCTCGAAAATTCGGCTGAATAAAGCCTTTTTTCTCATAAAAACGTAGGGTATCAGTGCTTAGACCAGTCTTTTTGGCCATTTCTGAAATCAAATAAACTGACATATCGCCCTCATGCTTGACCTTGGAGTTAGTCCATAGTTTCTAATCAATTTATCGTGTTTTAGATAAAAAATCATCGGGGGAGTTATATGGCCTGTAGTTGTAGTCCTGAACCGGCACCCATCAAGCCCAACAGCAAATTTAGAACAGCGCTATGGATTGCCTTGCTGGTAAACTTCACTTTATTTGTAGTGGAGTTGATCGGCGGTGCATATGCACATTCATCAGCCTTATGGGCAGATGCGCTAGATTTCTTTGGTGATGCCGTCAATTACGGGATTTCTTTGGCTGTACTAGGTGCGAGCCTCTATTGGCGGGCAACAGTCGCTTTGGTGAAGGGAGTGACCATGGCGTTGTTTGGTCTGGTGGTTATTAGCAAAGTGATTTACGCCTATCTGCAAGGTATTCCACCTGAAGCACTGACAATGGGCCTGATTGGTGTGCTGGCCTTAGTAGCGAATGTATTTACAGCAGCAATTCTTTATGCTTTTCGTGAAGGTGATTCCAATATGCGGTCGGTCTGGCTCTGTAGTCGCAATGATGCAATTGGCAACTTTGCGGTCATTTTGGCAGCCGTAGGCGTATTTGGTACAGGCAGTCTTTGGCCGGATATTATTGTGGCTGTAATTATCGCTACACTCGGCATCACATCAGGTTATCAAGTGATTAAGCAGTCTCTGGAAGAAAGATCACTTAAACATAAATCCAGCTAATTTTTATATTTAAAGCTGTCCTGCAGGGCAGCTTTTTATTTATTTCCATTTTTATAATGTTTGAAAAATAAAGCTTTACAAATAAACAAATTAAATTAGAATCTCTGGCGAAATTCAGAAAATATACATAAATTTTAATAATTTAGTTTTTTGCATCGTGCGAGGGTTAATGTGAATTTAATTAAAATTTTTTCAATATTGGCAATATCGGGTTTAGCAGCTTGTAGTTCCAAAGTCGTGACTTATGATGCAACAGGAAAAATCATCGGTTCATGTATGGCGACGCGTGGCCTACTTTCGACCGCAAGTGCACATTGTAGTGGTTCAGGCGATGCCTTAGGTGTGAATTACAATACGCCAGATGCGAATACAGGCCTGTTACCAACGCCACCAAGCCAAAATCAGATTAATTTAAAACCGTAAATAATAAAGGGGAATATCATGAAATTATCAGCACTTATTGCACTTGTAGCGACTGTTGTATTGACGGGCTGTGCATCGTCAGTAACTACATTTGACTCTCATGGCCGTATGATTGGTTCATGTAAAGCGCAAACGGGTTTCATCATTGCAGGTGGCGCAGGCTGTTCAGGTTCTGCAAACCAGGAAGGTCGCGATCGTTAATTATTTAGTGATGGTTCCAATAAAAAACCGGACTTTTAAGTCCGGTTTTTTATTTTAGAAAATCTTATTTTTCTACGAATGCACGTTCAATCACGTAGTCACCCAGAACGCCCATTTTTGGAGATTCTTTCAGACCGTGTTGATCAAGAAGCGCAGCAACGTCATCTAGGAATGCAGGGCTACCGCATAACATGGCACGGTCAGTTTCCGGGTTGAAACGTGGCAGACCGATTTTTTCAAACAGTTCACCGGTTTCAATCGCGGTGGTTACACGACCTTGGTTTGGATATTCTTCACGGGTGACGGTTGGGTAATATACCAATTTTTCTTTCGCGCCGAGTTCAGAGAAGAATTCATGATTTGGCACTTCATTCAGGATCAAATCTTGATAAGCCAGTTCTGAAATGAAACGGGTACCGTGAACTACGATGATTTTTTCAAAACGCTCATAAGTTTCAGGATCGCGAATAGTCGACAGGAACGGTGCAAGACCAGTACCAGAAGAAAGCAGGTAAAGATTTTTACCTGGGTTCAAGTCATCAAGTACCAATGTACCTGTCGGCTTTTTAGAAACCAAAATGTCATCACCGACTTTGACTTTCTGTAAAATCGAAGTCAGTGGACCATCAGGCACTTTAATTGAGAAAAACTCTAACTCTTCTTCGTAGTTGGCGCTTGCAATTGAATATGCGCGCATTAACGGCTTGCCATTGACTTCAAGGCCGATCATTACAAACTGACCGTTTTTAAAACGCAAAGCAGTGTCACGAGTCGTTTTAAAAGAGAATAAAGTATCATTCCAGTGGTGGACGTGAGTAATCTTTTCGACGTTAAAAGCAGCCATTAAAGGTCTCAATAAATTATCAAATTAGAACAGCTTGCTATTCTAATCTAAATTCATTCTCGATAAACTGAATATATTTAATTGAGCTTATCAAAAAAAGTGATGATGACTGAACTGACGCTGCCGATTATTGGTTATATGCGTTCTCCCTATAAAGAAAAATTTGGTATTCCTCGTCAGCCGAATCTGGTTCAGGTCGAAAGCTATATTGAAATGGTCGGACCCTATAATGACCTGCTCGCCTTTGAGGGAATTGAAGAATTCAGTCATTTGTGGCTGGTCTGGCAATTTCATGACAATAAAAACCAGCACAACAGCCAGTTTCGTCCACAAGTGCGTCCGCCGCGTTTGGGTGGTAACAAGAAAATAGGCGTGTTTGCTACGCGCAGCATGTATCGTCCATCACCGATTGGTTTATCTGTGGTCAAACTCAAAGAAGTGAGAAAAGTGGGCAAACATGTTCGAGTGTATGTGACAGGGAGTGACTTGCTCGATGGCACGCCAATTATGGATATCAAACCTTATATTCAATATTCGGATGCCATCATTGAAGCACAAAGCGGTTATGCACAGGATGAACCACCACGTAAAACCGTCATTTGGAGCGATGAAGCGGAGCAGCAAAAGCAACAATTACTAGGAAATGGAAAAATTTCTGTGCAGACTATTCAGGAACTGGAAGCTGTCTTATCTTTAGATCCAAGACCTGCATATCAGGAAGATGAAGAACGGGTATATGGGATGAAGTTTGCAAATGTTGATATCCATTTCAAAATTCATGCTCAGCAAGTGCTAATTGTTGCTATCCAGCATATTCCTTCCTAGATTATAGGTTCCACCACAAAACCCCAATCAACACCGCCATATGTAAAATCTGCACCGGTGCAAAATAAAGTACAAACTTCCAGCCACCGGTCAAAGCGGCATTGGCTGATTTGGCCAGGGCATGAGCACCCAGACCTAAAAGCAGGGCATAAATCAGACGCATATTGGAGGGATCACCTTGAACGACGACACTCGCCATCGCGGCATGAATCTCGAACAGAGAGGCGAGTAAGGTTCCGGCCAGTAAGCCGGCATCCCCGAGCCAGACCTCCAGTCCGTAAACTCCAGCCTGAATCAATGTTAATGTGACTGCAATAATCACAGCTTCTTTTAAGCTAAACATCTGGCTGTCTGATGATTCCATGCTCGGCGCAGGTTTTGCCTTGCGCAATAATAAAAACGCACAGGCTGCCAGAAGGATTACGGCAACTAAAGAGGGCAAAAGCAGGATTTTCAGCCAGCTCCATGATACCCCTCCAACCACAATCAATAGCAGCACAATAGTCGAGATACAGGACATCAGTGCGGCGCCGGCATTCGATCGTGCATCCATTTCACCTTTACGGACCTGTAAACCTAACTGAGCGATGGTCGCCGTACTGGAAACAAAACCGGAAGCAATGGAGGACAGCATCAGGGCATTTTTAGTCGAAAAAAAGCGTTTCGCAATATGCGCCAGAGCTTGTACCACTAAAATTAAGGTCAGTAATTTTAAAATAAGATAAGGGTTAAGCACTTCTCCCCAAAAAGGGCGATCAGGGGTCAGCGGCAAGCCAATCAAAATCAAGGCCAGTAATAATAGTCCATCCCTGAATTCGGCTTCTTTAATCCATTTCCCGGCAATATTGTGCATGGTATGTTTGGCCATCAAAATACCGGTTAAGAGCACAGAAAGACCGGCTGCCAGAGGAATATTCCACAAACACATGGCGCCAACAAAATAGGTCATCACAAATGCAAGCTCTGTGGTAATGCCCGGATCATCTGGTTGATTTTTTATGGATAAAATGACCATACCACCCACGATCAAAGCACCTATTACAGCAATCACGATTCCAAAAAGGAAACACAGTGCGCCCAATAAAGCACAGATCGCAAAGGAACGTAAGCCGGCAAAACTCGGTTGCTGCTCACGTTGTTTATGCCGTTCCCGCTCCAGACCAATCAATAGGCCGCAGCCCAATGCCGAGGTGAGTATCGTGAGCAGTTCATGAAAAGAATGCGCATGCAGGGGAACCGCAGTCAAATCCATCTGTGACCTCAGCAAGCTAAGAGTTGATTATTTAAAAATATATGTGATGAGATCAGGTTTGCATAGATCAAAAATGTTGCAGTAGTGATCAAATCCATTCTTTACTTTCTTTTTGAGATTGAAATAGAAACGTACATTCGATAGGTCGAGAGCATGCGAAAAACTGCAAAAACTTGTTATAGTGGAGGCAAGTTTGGGGACTGATAATAATGAAATTTGACTTTGAAATGGATACGGCATGGTGTCTAGACCAACTCTTTAAAGACGGTAAGATCAGTGAACGCGACCGGATGCTGGTACAAACCACTCATCGGCAACGTGAACAATTAAAATGGCACCCTTTACAGTGGATTGCCAATTTTAATCTGGTCGATCAGTCCCATCCTCAAACAACGCTGACCCTGAACCGTTTATGTCAGTGGCTGGCAGAAAAAACCGGATTGATGTTCTATATCATTGATCCGCTCAAAGCTGATGTACAGGCATTGACCCATGTCATGTCGCAGGAATATTCACTGCGCAACCGTATTCTGGCGGTAGAAATTCAGGCAGACAAAGTTCTGATTGCTACAGATCAGCCTTATAAAACTGAATGGATGTCGAATCTCGAGCAGAATATTGCACCAAAAAAAATACAACGGGTATTACTGAATCCAGAACAATTACAACGTTATATTACTGAATATTATCAGGTCAGTCGTGCAGTCAGTGGTTCACAAAAATCTTCCGCCTATGACCGGGAAAATAAGGGCGTCGAAGCCTTGCTACAGCTGGGTGACTCACAGAATCCGGATGCCAATGACCAGCATATTGTCAAACTGGTAGACTGGGTGTTGCAATTTGCCTTTGAGCAGGGCGCCAGTGATATTCACATGGAACCGCGTAAAGATACGGGTAAGATTCGTTTCCGGATTGATGGCGTACTGCATACGATTTACAACATGCCCGCCAATACATTGACCGCCGTCATTTCCCGGATCAAGATTCTGGGCCGGATGAACGTCGCGGAAAAACGTAAACCACAGGATGGCCGCCTGAAAACCCGTACACCAAAAGGACAGGAAACCGAATTGCGTTTGTCGACCTTGCCAACGGCATTCGGTGAAAAACTGGTGATGCGTATTTTCGATCCGGAAGTGCTGGTGAGAAGCTTCCAGCAACTCGGTTTTGAAGGTCATCTGCTCAATGACTGGAACAATCTGACCAGTCACAGTCACGGCATTATTCTGGTGACCGGTCCGACTGGTTCCGGTAAAACTACTACGCTTTATTCAACCTTGAAACAGCTGGCGACTGAACAGGTCAACGTCTGTACCATTGAAGACCCGATCGAGATGCTGGAACCTAGCTTTAACCAGATGCAGGTCAATAATGGTATCGATCTTGGTTTTGCTGACGGCGTGCGTGCATTGATGCGTCAGGACCCGGACATTATCATGGTCGGGGAAATTCGTGATCAGGATACTGCCAATATGGCGATTCAGGCAGCATTGACTGGTCATCTGGTTCTCTCAACTTTACATACCAATGATGCGCCGTCGAGTCTGACCCGTCTGCATGATCTGGGCGTACAGCCATTTTTGACAGCAGCAACCATCTTGGGTGTTCTGGCTCAACGTCTGGTGCGTAAACTCTGCCCACATTGCAAGCAGGAAAGCTTCCTGAATGAACAGGAATGGCAGCATCTGGCAGCCGATTATCCTTTGCCGCGACCGGAATTTGTCTTTAAGGCGGTGGGCTGCGAAGAATGCCGGCATACCGGCTATAAAGGCCGTATTGGGATTTATGAGTTTATGCCACTGAGTTTGACCACTAAACAGCTGATTGGTGCCGATGCTAATCTGAACCAGCTGCGTCAGCAGGCGAAAAAAGAAGGGGTAGAGCCGCTCAGAATTGCCGGGGCGCGCAAGATTCTGGAAGGTGTCACTACGCTTGAAGAAGTCCTGAGAGTCGCACCCTTAAATTAATTTTGAAAATGAAGTAATCTTAAGGTTCAATTCATCTTCGGCTGTTTTAATAGCATCATCGAAACAAGGCAAGACTTTAAAGAGGTAATTGCGATGAAAATGATGATAAATACGGTTTTGGCAGCTGCATTGATGGGTTCTATCGCGACGGCTACGATAGCAAGTAGCGACACTGCTGTGAATCAGGCTGCTTTTGCTAAATCGACCACAGTCAAACAGGCACTGGCCATGAAAGATGACAGTAAGGTTCAGCTTAAAGGTTATGTCGTGAAAGCGGTCGGTGATGAAAAATACCAGTTCCGAGACAGCACAGGAACTATTACTGTTGAGATTGATGATGAACTTTGGCAAGGCAAACCGATTTCAGCCAAAACACCGGTAATCATCACAGGTGAAATCGACATTGATTATAAACCGGCAAAACGTGTTGAAATTGAGGTTGATCAGGTTCGTTTCTAATATCGCCTGATTTGCTGAAATCAATTTGAACACAGCGACAAAAAACCACATGCAAGTTACCAAAAAGCATGTGGTTTTTTTGAGTCTGGAACTTTTTCAAGGCAAGATAGAACAAGGAAGCAAACGGAGCAGAATATGCGTATTCTTTTGGCGGAAGATGATCAGTCTCAGGCAGACAGTATCCAGACTTGGCTGGAAATGGACGGTTATGTGATTGATCGGGTAGAGCGTGGTGATCATGCGATCCTAGCGATTGAGCAGCATAAATATGACTGTATTCTGCTGGATCGTGGCCTGCCGAATGCCACTGGAGATGACATTCTGAAAATTTTGCGCAGCCAACATCAAGATACGCCGGTGATTTTTATTACGGCCAAAGACAGTATTGATGACCGGGTTGAAGGTCTGGATTTAGGCGCGAATGATTATCTGGTCAAACCTTTTAGTCTGGAAGAACTTTCGGCCCGAGTTCGTGCCCAACTCAGACAGAAGCAGAAAATACCGAATCATATCCTGCACTGGCAGGATCTCAGTCTGGACACTCAAGCCAAAACCCTGACTAAAGAAGGTCAAGCTATGAATCTGACTGCGAAGGAATTTCAGATTTTATACAAGCTGATGCAGCAGCCTGAACATATTGTCACCCGTGAACAGCTGGAAGAATCGCTGTACGCCTGGGGCGATGAAATTGAAAGTAATGCCATTGAAGTATTTATCTATCAGCTGCGTAAAAAAATTGGCAGCCAGATGATCAAGACCATTCGTGGCTTGGGCTATCGTATGCATAAGGCTGAGGCTTAACCCCATGTCGGCTGCTATTTCCCTGCAAACCCGGCTGATCAAACATGCACTGTTTAGTTCCATCTTGGCTGGAGTATTGGCCTGGCTGCTGTTATTGGGAATTTCCAGTTATCAGGCCAGTCAGTTGCATGATGAATTAATGGAGCAAATTTCTGAGTTACTGCTTGGCGATGTTACCCAGGCCAAAGACGCCCAAGTCGATGAACTCAGTGAACAGTTTGATATCCAGTATGCCTTGTTGCTGGATCAACAGGTACTGACTACTTCGATTGATGATGAATTAATTAATACCATTCCAAAAGCACAGAACAACGGCTTTCAGTTTGCTTATGAAAATGGTCATTTTATCCGGATACTGACTGCGGAAGATGACGACCTTCAGGTCAAAATCGTACAGCCACTTTCAGTACGTTTCGATGAACTCTGGCAAACTACTTTGGGCTTTGCCGGGATCTTATTGATTTTATGGCTAGTGCAATGGCTGATTTTGCGTGTTGCGATCAGACGCCAGTTACGGCCATTAAACAAGATTTCCCGGGCGATTGGTTCCAAAACTGCTCAGGATCTAAGCCCTCTCAAAACGCCTGATCCTGAAATCACTGAACTGCAACCGATTATTCGTCAGTTGAATGCCATGCTCGGCCGGCTGGAAAAGTCACTGGCTGCCGAACAGCGTTTTACTGCAGATGCTTCACATGAGCTGCGTTCTCCACTGTCTGCAATTCAAATGCGTCTACAGGTTTTAAAACGCAAATATCAAGGTGATGCACAGCTCCCTCAAGCATTGCAGCTGATTCAAAATGATGTCAACCGCGGTACGCAGGTGCTGGAAAATTTACTCTTGCTGGCACGACTCGATCCGGAGCGCACAGAGCAATTACCAACGCAAACGATTAATCTTAAAAATCTGGTTCAGGAGGCTTTGCAGGCATTGCAGCCTTTTGCAGAAGAAAAAGACATTCATTGGAATCTAAACCTTGAGGATGCTGTGATCGAAGCGAATCCAGAACTGATTTTTAGTTGTATTCGCAATCTGGTCGACAATGCGATCCGTTATACGCCGCAACAGGGACAGGTCGAGATCCGAACAGTTATTGAGCAGAAACAGATACAGTTGCTGATTGAAAATTCAGGAGAGGGGATTACTGATGATGTGCTGGAACGTTTGGGTGAACGTTTTTATCGTGCTTTGGGTACGCGAACTCAGGGTTCAGGTTTAGGCCTATCCATTTGCCAGAAAATTATGGCACTGCATGTAGCTAAAATTGATTATGCGCCGTCGGACTTGGGTGGACTTAAAGTGTCATTGAGTTTTAAGCCTGAATAGCAAATCTCATGATCAGAAGATTAAAAAGCAGTATGCGCTGATTCATACTGCTGCTTCCCACGTTTGTTATTATTAGAACTGATTTAATTATTTGGTCAGAATAAGACGGTTATTGCGGGTCAGACGCAAGCGGTATTCTTCGCCGGCATGCATGATCCGGATTTCACGACCCAGTGCAAAAAGATTGTTGGAGTGCAGCATTGGCAAGGCATGGTGAGTATCATTGTTACGGGTAAATAGGCTAAATGGGGCGTTCATTCCGTCGACTCCGTGGTGTGTTTTGGATTGATTTAAATGATAATCATTATCGAATATGTCTGTCAACGAAATATTGAGCAATTTATAAAAAACTCTAATTTGCTTACAATCTGTAAAACTTTAACGGTTCTGTACATCATGACTAAAGCTACGATTCATGTCGCAATTGCGCTTTTATTTTATCAAAATCAGGTTCTCGTCGGCTGGCGTGAGGCCAAGCAGCATCAGGGCAATAAATATGAATTTCCAGGCGGAAAAGTTGAACAGGGCGAATTACCAGTCGAAGCCTGCCGCCGCGAAGTGATTGAAGAGGTCGGGGTTGATATCGAACGCTGGCATGCTTCTGATTTTATTTCTCATGAATATGAAGATCTCATCGTCAATTTGCATATTTTTCATGCTTCAGTACAGCCTACTCAACTGGCTGAAATCAAACAGCCTTGGCGCTGGTACAGCCGGGAAGAACTTGGTCAGCTGAATTTCCCGAAAGCCAATCAGTCCATGATTCAAAAGCTGCAATGGCCGCAGCGCATCAAGATTGCTGAAGATCTGGATATCTTATCAAGTCTGGATACAGATCAAATGTTATATTGGCGTTTAGAAGCGACGCCTGAACGGATCATGCAATTACACCAATATCCGGTAGATCAGCTCTCCAGGTTAATCATTAATCAGCAGCTTTGGTCACAACTGAATGAATTGCAGCAGCAGACGATTCGCACGATTCATCTAAAACAGAATCAACTAATGAACTTGAAACAAGGTGAATTGAAATCTGGCTATCGTTATCTGGCAGCCTGTCATGACCTGAGTGCTTTAATGCATGCAGAACAGATCGGTTGTGAAGCAGCCTTGCTGAGTCCGGTACTGGCGACCGCAACGCATCCGGACACGCCTGCACTAGGCTGGGAGCAATTCAAGCAAATGGCAGAGCAGGTACAGATTCCGGTTTTTGCTTTGGGTGGAATGAAGGCTGATGAGCTTGAGTATGCAAAAAGCCAGCACGCTTATGGCATTGCCGGCATTCGCTATATTTAAACACTTTATTTATAAAATAAACTTTCTATTAGTAAGTAAGTTTCTATGGGAAATTATCTTAAAGCTTTTTCAGTGCCTGTTGAGCTTGCTGAATCGCTTTGGCATTTTTCCGCAACTGAGCAGATTTAAGGCGCACTTGCCAAAGCTGCTTTTTCATGGCACTAGATTGTGCATAACTCAGGCCACGTAAGGCAAAAGCATCGGCGCTTGCTGGCTGATTTTTACGGTTGGCGATCATGCCTAAGTATAAATAGGTTTCCGGTGCTTGAGGGGCCAGTCGCTGTGCCTGAGTTGCAGAAGCTTCAGCTTGAGCGAACTGCTGCTTGGTATAGGCCTGCTGGGTTTGCTGCATCAGACTCTTAAAAGCCGGCAGATTACGGCCATCATCAAACTTTTGGCTTTTCGGCTTTTGCTCAGGAATGACAATTTTCTGACGTTTGATGTCAGGACGGTCATAAGGCGTAATCACGACGCCGTCTGGCGTTTTTGCCTTAGGTTTTTCCGTCGCAGGCTTGGCAGGGCTAACTGGCTTTTCTGGCTCAGAGATACTTTGGCAGCCCACCAGACTGAGGATGAGCAAACCAGGGAGGATTTTTCTTAACATAAACATAGACTCAATTAATGGCTATAACTTCCACTGGCGATAATACGGGTTTCGCTCTCAAGATCGCGTTCTATTTCTGTTTCACTTTCTTGTATGTAGCGACTCATATCATCCTGTTCAGCATCAGATGGCGCAGGTTCTGAATCAATATCATAAGGTTCCGTCGCATAGTGCGAGATGCCGCAGGCAGTCGCCTGATTTGGCAGGGCATGACGCGAAATCGGGATATACATGGCGCCTTCACAGCCTTGTGCAGACAATAAACCAGTATAACGATCCAGCCAATGCCATTCGATTTCATTCGGCTGTGGCAGATTCACCGGTTTCTGGCGCAACTGTTTCATGACATTGGTCCAAACGGGCAGGGCACCTGAAGAACCGGTTAAGCCAGTGACTTTGTTGTCATCCAGACCGAGCCAAACCACGGTCATATAATTACCTGAGTATCCGGCAAACCATGAGTCACGGCTGTCATTCGTAGTACCGGACTTACCAGCAAGATTCAGACTGCGTGGCAAGCTGTTATAGGCTGCACGACCTGTACCATTCGACATGACCTGTTGTAAGCCATAATTCAGGGCATAAGCAGAAGCCGGATCAATGGTCGGTTGCACACTCAGGCTATAACGATCCAGAGATCGACCGTTGGCATCCACCACAGAGCGAATCGCTTTGGTTGGGTATTTAAAGCCGCCTGTAGCAAAGTTGCCGTAAATATTCATTACTTCCATCGGGGACATATCTACCGCACCCAAGTAAATCGATGGATAAGATGGAATATCTGAGGTCACACCAAATTTTTTCAGATGATTAATAAAGGTGGACAGACCAAATTCTTGTGCTAAACGCACAGTGGACAGGTTATAAGATTGCGATAAGGCTTGTGACATTGGAATGACACCATGTCCGCGACCACTATAGTTTTTCAGCGTCCAGGTTTTGCCATCACTCTTGATGCTGATTTCACTGTCTTCAATTGGGCTTGCCCAGTGATAACGGTTCGATTCCAGGGCACTCAGGTAGATCACCGGTTTTAGCAGGGAACCGACTTGACGCTTGGCATCGACTGCACGGTTAAAGCCGGTAAAATCTTGAGTAGAACCTACTGCGGCCACCAGCTCACCATTTTCCGGATGCGATACCAATACCGCACCCTGTAAATCTTTCAGGCGACCCGGATTGGATTTGCTTAAACGCGCCACCGTCTCTTTAAAGCTGTCCTGAATTCTGGTTTGGGCCAAAGGATCTAAAGTAGTGAAAATTCGCAGACCCTGATTGGTCAGATCGGTTTCCTGATAATCTGTGCGTAATTGACGACGTACAATATCCAGAAAATCCGGGAAGCGGGCAGGGCCTAAAGTCGGTTTTGAAATGACATTTAACGGACGTGCGGTTTCTTTTTCATATTGTTCCTGAGTCAGATAGCCCATCACCAGCATATTATTCAGGACGATATCACGGCGTTTTTTCGCACTTTCAGGATTGCGCCATGGATTGTATAGACTCGGGCCTTGGACTAAACCCACCAAAAATGCTTGCTGGGAAATATTCAGTTCACGCAGTGGCAGGCCAAAATAAAACTGCGATGCCAGACCATAACCATTAATGGAGTAGTTACCATTCTGGCCGAGATTTACCTCATTCAGATAAGCTTCTAGAATTTCATTCTTGTCATAATGCAATTCAATCAGCATCGCCATAAAGGCTTCATTCACTTTACGTTTTAAGGTGCGCTCAGGGGTTAAATAGAAATTTTTGACCAGCTGCTGGGTCAAGGTTGAGCCACCCTGACGTTTACCACCGGTAATATTGCTGACTACGGCACGTGCAATACCACGCGGTGAAACCCCATGATGCTCATAGAACTTACGGTCTTCGGTCGCGATCAGCGCTTCGATCAAGGGCTTAGGCACTTTATTTAGCTTGATCAGCACACGGTCTTCGTTATGCTGCGGATAAATCCCACCAATTAATAAAGGTTCTAAACGCGCAATCCCGCTTGAAGACGGTTTGGTTGCGCTGACTTCTGCAATCTGTTCACCGCTGAAACTGACTTTTAATATTTGCTCCGGTTCAACCCGGTCACCAAAATCAAAGCCGCGTGTATGCACATACAGGGTATTACCCGTGGTGACAAAGCTGCCTGATTTGGTATAACTATCCGAATTTTTATAACCGAGTAATTTTAATTCTTGTTGGAAATCCTGCAGACTGACTGGGGCATTCACGTACACTTCCATCGGACGT
Source organism: Acinetobacter lwoffii (assembly GCF_024129855.1). Classification (GTDB taxonomy): domain Bacteria; phylum Pseudomonadota; class Gammaproteobacteria; order Pseudomonadales; family Moraxellaceae; genus Acinetobacter; species Acinetobacter lwoffii_L. The sequence goes on along the minus strand of NZ_JAMXXC010000027.1, from coordinate 14,424 downwards.
GCGAAGACCTTGGCCGGAATATCCCAGCGCTGACCTTCAAACTTGTCGCGTACAATATTGTCTAATCTAATCAAATAGATACTAAATGCTACAAAGATAGAAATGACAATAATAGAAAAAATTAAGGCAAGAAACCCCATGCCACGTTCAGATTTCATAAATACTTATAAGATCCTGTGAAATTGTGCTAATCATGCGAAGCTTTTCATTATTTTGCAATATTTAATCAAGAAATGCGCTTAAAATTAAAATGAAACCCCACAATTTCTCCTTAATTCGAATATATTTCAAATAATTTCCTACCTATGAAGCACTGTTATAAATTGTCATCCAGGTATAGCTTAATGTTATGATAAGCAGGATTCGTAGCGGAGCGACGACACTGGTGCAAATTTCCCATAAGACCTTTCGAAATATCGGGTTAATAGGACGTCCTGATAAATCGTCGGTGGTTGAAACCTTATGCCTTATTCACGATCATCTTCTCAATTTAGGCCTACACCCAGTTTTTGATGCAGCGACAGCTGAACTTGTTCCCTATCAAAATACCCAAACCGTCAGTCGTGCCTTATTGGGTGAGGTGGTGGATCTGGTGATTGTCGTGGGCGGTGACGGCTCGCTATTACATGCAGCACGCGCCTTGGTCAAGTACAATACCCCGGTGATCGGGGTTAACCGTGGTCGTCTGGGTTTTTTAACGGATATCAAGCCGACTGAAGTGATATTCAAGCTGGATCAGGTATTAAAGGGTGACTTTCAGACTGAGCGACGCTTTTTACTCGAAGTCGAAATTCGCTCCAAAGGTGAAGTGATTTACGATGCCATTGCTCTAAATGATGTGGTGCTACATTCAGGGAAATCGGTACATATGATCGATTTTGAACTGAATATTGATGGACAATATGTCTATCGTCAGCACAGCGATGGCCTGATAGTCTCTACGCCGACTGGTTCTACGGCTTATGCGCTTTCTGGTGGTGGCCCGATTGTACATCCAAGTATGGATGCGATTGCCTTGGTACCGATGCATCCGCATACCTTGTCTTCACGCCCGATTGTGGTCGGTGGACATAGTGAAATTAAATTACTGATTCGTGAAAATCGCGTACTGCCGATGGTTAGTGCGGATGGACAACACAGTGTGTCTTTGAATGTGGGTGATAGCGTCCATATTCGCAAGCATCCCTTTAAACTGAATCTTCTGCATCCACCGGGTTATGACTTTTATAATGCCTGTCGAACCAAACTGGGGTGGAATCAGGACTTTGATTATTTTAAGCAGGATTAAATCATGAATATTGAACAAATGCTTGCCGTACTCAATCCTGAGATTGTTGAACGCCTAAGAACAGCAGTCGAAATTGGAAAGTGGCCAAACGGTGTAGCCTTGACACCAGAACAACGTCAGACCTGTATGCAGGCAGTGTATGCCTGGGAAATGAAAAACCTGCCTGAAAATGAGCGCAGCGGTTATATCGATCGCGGTACTAAAGAAGAGGGTGAAGAGTGTGATGATGATCATCACAAGAATGAACCTGAATTCAAGCCGATTCGTTTTGTTTAAGGCTTAATTCCCAGCCAATAGCAATACAATTAAAAAAAGCATTGTTCATTCACTGAACAATGCTTTTTTCTTTTGCACAAGATTAAACCGTGTGGCGATTCGCCCATAAGATTTTGGCTTTTTGCATCGCAGCTTCAAAGCTGTCACACACGCCCATGGTATATAGCGCAATGCCCATAGTTTCTATCACTGCAATCTCGCCATAATCATGGCTTTGCTGACCGTCCCAGACAGCCTTAAATAGCGCCAGATCCAGTTCTTCTTCAATTGGACTGCGGTTGTCAGTGAGCTTTGGCAATTCATGCTCATAGAGCAGGCCATCTTTAATGCCACAGATGAGCGTTTTGGCATCCGGATTACGCTCGAATTCGCCCCCTTCACCTTTAATCACGGCACTATTTTTATAGCCCAAGCGGAAAGCTGCTTGCTGATGCGAACCACGATATGCTGGATGGAAAATGGCTTGCAGGGTCGCTTTGGCATTAAAGGGATTGATCAGACGCGCCAGGGTATGAATTGGGGAGCGTAAGCCCATGACATTACGCAGCGCAATCAAGTCTGCAAGAATCGGAGAAATTACTTCTAACGGTATGTAAGCAAAATGCTGTTGTAGAAGTTGCTGTTCAACCTCGGCATCATTTTGACAGATTGGATAGCCTAAGTAAGTCAGCACCTGTTCGGTGTAAACGCGGTTCATGGTATGGCCCGAGGCACCATGCATCACAATATTATAACCATGCTTGGCCAGTGTCAGGGCTGCCAGAATAAACCATGGATAATGCTTGCGCTTGCCCGCATATGAAGACCAGTCCAGATCGACATCCAGTTTTTTGAAACTCAGCTGGTCACGTGTCGCCTGTACAAAACCGGCCAACTCATCTACAGATTCTTCCTTGACCCGCAATAACATCAAGAATGCACCTAACTGCACATCCAGCACTTCATTTTTCAAAATCATACTGAAGGCTTGATAGGCTTCATCATAGCAGAGAGAGCGGGCGCCATTTTTCCCTTTACCCACAATGCGTACATATTGGGCAAAGGGATGTTCGAAATCTTTATAAATATTTCTTTTGGTATTCATAACTTTTTACAGCTTGCAGAAAATATTAATGTCAAGGGAGAGGGTGAAAATCCATAAACATTTCAGTATACGTAAAACAATCAGTTAAATCTGATTATCGACTAATGTCTAATCTATTCTGGTTAAAACATAAACAAGCGCATAATAAGTTATGCACATTTAGTCTGAATATTCGGTAAAATTTAGGCAATTTTTAGAGTCTGTTTAATTTTTCTTAATCTCTTTCTCCCATTTAATACTTTGGTCTGATACTTGAGTGTCAGATTCAATGCATGGCTGATTATCATTTTTGAACATTCTCTTGAGCCTTTTGAGACTTGATCCGGTTCATCCTGAGAAGGGATGAAGAGGTCAGTATATTTCTCAAAATGGTCTTTCTTATTTTTGATATCGTTCAAGTAGATTTATTATGGCGAAACAACCAATTTATAAGTCACTGTATTTTCAAGTGATTGTGGCCATTATCGCAGGTATTCTGGTCGGGCATTTTTCGCCTAGTGGTACGCAAATTATCAATGGCGTAGAACAGCATGTCCCTGGCTTGGGCGAACAGCTTAAACCGCTTGGTGATGCATTTATCCGTCTGATTAAAATGATTATCGCACCTGTAATTTTCTGTACCGTAGTGAGCGGTATTGCAGGTATGGAAAGCATGAAATCAGTCGGTAAAACTGGTGGTGTGGCTTTACTTTACTTCGAGATCGTATCCACGATTGCTTTGGTCATCGGTCTGGTCGTGATTAACATCGTCAAGCCTGGTGTGGGCATGAACGTTGATCCTGCTTCACTGGATACTAGTGGCATCAGTAAATATGTTGCTTCAGGTGAGTCACAATCGACTATCGACTTCCTGATGAACATTATTCCAAATACGGTTGTGGGCGCATTTGCGGAAGGCGAAATCCTGCAGGTTCTATTGTTCGCGATCATCTTTGGTTTTGCACTGCATAAGCTCGGTGATCAAGGCAAGCCAGTCCTGAAACTCATCGACCAGATTTCACATGTGTTTTTCAACATCGTGAACATGGTGATGAAACTTGCTCCAATTGGTGCATTTGGTGCAATGGCGTTTACAATTGGTAAATATGGTATTGGTTCTCTTGCTCAGCTGGCACAGTTGATCATTTGTTTCTATGTTACCTGCGTACTGTTTATTTTCATCGTATTGGGCTCAATTGCGCGTTTCGCAGGGTTCAGCATCATGAAGATGATCCGCCTGATTCGCGAAGAACTTCTGATTGTACTGGGGACGTCATCTTCAGAATCAGTACTGCCACGTATGTTGAAGAAACTGGAACTTGCCGGTGCAGAGAAGTCGGTGGTAGGTCTGGTGATTCCAACTGGTTATTCATTTAACCTGGATGGTACGTCGATTTACTTGACGATGGCTGCAATCTTTATTGCGCAAGCAACCAATACGCAACTTGACTTGTCTCATCAAATTACCCTGCTTCTGGTACTTCTGATCTCATCTAAGGGTGCGGCAGGCGTGACTGGTTCAGGCTTTATTGTGATGGCGGCAACTTTGGCTGCTGTAGGGAATATTCCTGTTGCAGGTCTGGCATTGATTCTCGGTATCGATCGTTTCATGTCTGAAGCTCGTGCCTTGACCAATCTGGTCGGTAACTCTTTGGCGACTTTAGTGGTTGCGAAATGGGTGGGCCAGTTAGATATGGACAAGCTGAACTATGCTTTAGCAAATCCTGCAGAAATTGACGAAAAAATGGCACAAGAAGGCAATAACGCTCACTAATTTTGAGTCTGTCTTTCATGTCTAAAAGGGAAGCTTCGGCTTCCCTTTTTTATTGACTGTGAAGTTAGTAAAAAGATGAATGCCGGCACATGACAGGGAGCAGGAAAGTCGATAGTCTGTGAAAAGGAAACTAAAATGATAAACAACAAGGACAATAGAATGCTTGCCTACGATGCCGATCTAGAATTATTCCGCGATAATTTTAAACGCTTTATGAACGAACATGTCGCACCGTACTACGACCAGTGGGAACGTGAAGGTCTGATGCCGCGTTCAGTCTGGAATGCACTCGGTGAAAATGGCTTCTTGTGTGTCGATGTTCCAGAAGAATATGGTGGCTATGGGGTGCCGACCGATTATTCCTTGATGCTGATCGAAGAATCTGCACGTGCCGGATACAGTGCTATCGCCACAGGTCTGTCTTGTCATTCCGATATTGCAGCACCGTATATCCTGCATATTGGTACTGAAGAACAGAAAAAATACTGGTTACCAAAAATGGTCACCGGTGAAGTGGTCGGTGCGATTGGCATGACCGAGCCAGGTGCAGGTTCAGATTTGCAAGCCATGCGTACTAGTGCCATCTTGCAGGATGAATATTATCTGTTAAATGGCTCAAAAACCTTCATTTCCAATGGTCAGCATGCTGACTTGGTGGTGCTTGCGGTCAAAACCGATCCTCAAGCCCGAGCTAAAGGCGTTTCATTGCTGCTGGTCGATACCCATCTGGAAGGCTTTAAAAAAGGCACTAATCTGGACAAGATTGGTCTGCATGCTCAGGATACGTCTGAACTGTTCTTCGACAATGTCAAAGTGCCAAAGGATCAATTACTGGGTCAGCCGGGACAGGGATTTGCTTACTTAATGCAGGAATTGCCGCGTGAGCGTACCGCCATTGCTGCCACCGCTCTAGGCGCCATTCGTGGATCTATTGATGTGACCACACAATATGTGAAAGAGCGTCAGGCTTTTGGTCAGGCGATCGGTCAATTCCAGAATACTCGTTTTGTGTTGGCGCAAGCGAAAATTGATGAATTGGCAACTGCAGCATTTTATAACCAGAATCTTGAGCTTTATATGCAAGGGAAGCTGGATGTAGAAACTGCAGCGGCATTGAAAAGTTTTTCTACCGATATGCAGATGAAAATCGCGGACAATCTCCTGCAATTATTTGGGGGTTATGGCTATATGACTGAATATCCAATTTCACGTTTCTTCGTTGATGCGCGGATTCAGCGGATTTATGGTGGTACTAATGAAATCATGAAAGAGATAGTGGCACGTGGTCTGTTAGGACGTTAATAGCTCACTCATAAAAAAAGAGTCCCGAAGGACTCTTTTTTATAGGGGGAGAACATAGCCAAGATGGGAAATATTTTTTAAGACTTTATGATTTTAAGACATCCAAACATTCATGAATAAAAATGGGTAAATCATTGGGTAGACGCGATGAAATCAACTGATTATTGTCATTCACCAGTTCTGCATCATAATACGTTCCACCGGCACGTTGGACGCGACTGGCATGCGCGCGAATACTGGTAATAATTCGATTTTTCAGCACATCTGCTTCACACAGTAATAATGATGCATCACATAAACTAAAGATGGTTTTCTTGGCTTGATTAAAAGCCTGGATAAATTGCAGCACCCGCATATCGGTAGATAAAGAAACTGCAGATTCACCGCCAGGAATCAGCAAGGCATCAAAATCATCAATACTGATTTGTTCGATGTCCCGGTCAATCGTCACTGCAGAACAGCCATGCAGACCATAGACCACTTTTCCTGCATTAAACTCAATATTACAGATGCTATGCTTTGCTTCCAGCAAGGCTGCAACGGGTTCAAGATATTCCTGATCTTCAAAATTATTCGTCAAAAGTACAGCTATTCTTTTTGGCATGACTGACACCCAAACGCTTGTTTTAAGTTAGACTATCTATGATTGGTTAAAAAATCGTCTCTGCTTTGTAATTGAGTAGTGATTTAATGTAAAAAAATAAGTGAAATCAAAGAGAAGTCGATAAAAATGGGATTGCAGAGTGTGCATTTTATTGTGAAATCTATCTTAGATATGAATGGTTCAAAAATGACGTTTGAAAAGCAATTATTTTAATTTTCTTATGTTTAAAACCGCTATATAGATTAAGAAATAGTGATATTTCATCTTCCTTAAAATCAGTTAATATGGACAGGCAAAGTTTACAATTTAATAATGTAAATCAAGCAGAAAAGCTGAAGTAAATGTTACCAGATATGACTAAAAGCGATAAACGGTTAAAATCAACTGTATGTTTTTAAGACTTAATCTACCAATGTCATATTGCGTAACCTTTGAAAGCTCACTATTGTTATACTGAACAGATAAGGTTTATGAAGGGCGACAGAACAATGATCAACGACGATCAAAACACCACGACTTCTCTTGATTTGGTAAAAATTCGTGAAGATATCGATTCTGTTGATCAGCAAATTCAGCAATTGATTAACCGTCGGGCACGTTTGGCTGAAGCTGTGGCAAAAGCAAAGTTTGCCTCAGAAGAGAATCCGCTGTTTTACCGTCCAGAACGTGAAGCTCAGGTTTTGCGTAATGTCATGGAACGTAATGAAGGGCCATTGTCTGATACCACCATGGCACGTCTGTTCCGTGAAATCATGTCGGCCTGTCTGGCACTCGAAGCTCCGCAAAGCATTGCTTTCCTTGGACCAGTCGGGACTTATACCCATTCTGCGGTACTCAAGCACTTTGGTCATGATGCTGTGGTTCGTCCTTTACCGACCATTGATGAAGTTTTCCGTGACGTGGAAGCAGGCAGTGCCCATTATGGTCTGGTGCCGGTAGAAAATTCCTCTGAAGGCGTGGTCAACCATACTTTGGACTGTTTTAAAACATCGAACCTGAATGTGATTGGCGAAGTTGAATTACCGATTCACCATCAGTTCCTGATTTCTGAAAATACCCGTAAAGACAGCATCAAACAGATTTATGCGCATCAGCAGACTTTGGCACAATGCCGTAAGTGGCTGGATGCTCATTATCCAGGTGTGGAACGTGTCGCTTTAAGTTCCAATGCGGAAGCAGCACGCCGTATTCGTAATGAATGGCATTCTGCTGCAATTGCTTCTGAAATTGCCGCGAGTATCTATGACCTCGAAATCATGCATAGCAATATCGAGGACAATCCGGAAAATACCACACGCTTCCTGGTGATTGGTCGTGAAAAAGTGCCGCAAAGTGGTAATGACAAGACTTCATTACTAATCTCAGCGCATGATCGTGCCGGAGCTTTGCTGGAAATTCTGGCGCCGTTTGCCAAGCACAATATCAGCCTGACCAGTATTGAAACCCGGCCTGCACTTCCTGAAAAATGGGCTTATGTGTTCTTCATTGATCTTGAAGGCCATATTGAGCAGGAACACGTGAAAGCAGCCATTGAAGAAATTCGTCCTTTGGTTAAAGAAGTTCGCGTGCTCGGTTCATATCCTGCAGCTGTACTTTAAGTCAGCTATACGTGGTCAGGGCGAGGGTGCTGACCACTGTTTTATACCTAAAATTGGAAGTCTAAAATGTCGTTTGTTCCAGCCAATTCAGGCATCTCAAAATTAAAGCCATATCAACCGGGTAAGCCGATCAGTGAACTTGAGCGCGAGTTGGGGCTTACCGATATCGTCAAACTGGCTTCAAATGAAAATCCGCTGGGTTGTTCAGATAAAGTCAAAGAAGCGGTCGCTGCGGAAATTTCTGAAATTGGCCGTTATCCGGATGGTGGTGGTTTTATCCTGAAAGATCAGATCAAGGCCCAGTTTGGTTTTAATCACGATCAGATTACCTTGGGGAATGGTTCAAACGACTTACTGGAAATGTTTGCCCGCGCATTCGTTTCAGAAAATGATTCGGTGGTGTATAGCCAGCATGCTTTTGCAGTTTATGCATTGGTGACTCAAGCCATTAATGCACAAGCGATTGAAGTGCCAGCTAAAGGCTTTTCGCATGACTTGGAAGCAATGGCGGCTGCAATTCAAGACAATACCAAACTCGTCTTCATTGCAAACCCGAATAATCCAACAGGAACCTGGTTTGAAGAAGCTGAATTTGAAGCGTTCATGCAAAAAGTTCCTGCCAATGTCATCGTGGTTCTGGATGAAGCCTATGTGGAATATTTCCCGGAAAACTTCAACAGCTTGAAATTCCTCGCGCAATATCCAAACCTGATCGTTAGCCGTACTTTGTCGAAGTGCTATGGTTTGGCTGCACTACGTGTTGGTTTTGCTCTGGCTTCAGTAGAAGTGACGGATTATCTCAATCGTATTCGTCAGCCATTTAATGTCAACCATCTTGCGATGGTGGCTGCGGTGGCTGCACTGAAAGATGAAGATTTTATCGCGCGTTCTCGTGAAGTGAATAAAGCCGGTATGGCGCAACTTGAAGCTGGTTTTAAGGCTTTGGGTCTTAACTATGTGCCTTCACGTGCCAACTTTATCTTGGTGGATGTGCAGGCTGACCCATCAGCAACCTTTAATGGTTTACTCAAACAAGGGGTAATTGTGCGTCCGGTTGGTATTTCTAATCACATTCGTGTATCGATTGGTACTGAAACAGAAAATGCGAAATTCTTGAGCGCATTGGCTAAAGTACTCGGTTTAGAGGCAAAAGCTTAAACCATGTCGCAGCCACTGTTTGAAAAAGTTGCATTTATCGGGCTTGGACTGATTGGTTCAAGTCTGGCGCGTGTCATTCGAGCCGAGCATTTGGCCAATGACATCGTTGCATCGACACGTTCACAAAAGACTTTGGAAGATGCTAAATCTCTTGGCCTGATTTCCGAAGGCTATGCCGATCCTGTAGAGGCGGTCAAAGGTGCTGATCTGGTAGTGCTTGCATTGCCGGTACGTGCCACGCAAAAGGTGTTGGAAGCCATTCAGCCTTATTTATCTCCCAATACCATTATTACTGATGTTGGTAGTACCAAAGGTAATGTGGTCGATGCAGCGAAAGCGGTTTTTGGCGATGAACTGCCTGAAGGTTTTGTACCGGGCCATCCGATTGCAGGTGCAGAACATACTGGTGTACATGCAGGAAAAGTCGATTTATTTGCCAATCATAAGGTGATTTTGACGCCACTGCCAAGTAGTGCAGGCTGGGCCGTCGATAAACTGATTCAGCTGTGGCAAGCGGCGAAAGCCGAAGTGATTTGTATGGATGTCGACAAGCACGATGAAGTGCTAGCGCATACCAGTCACCTTCCGCATCTTATGGCCTTTAACCTGGTTGAGCAACTGGCCAAGCGTGAAGACAATTTAGATATATTTCGTTATGCTGCCGGTGGCTTCCGGGATTTCTCGCGAATTGCCGCCAGCGATCCACAAATGTGGCATGACATCTTTTTTGCCAACAAAAAAGCAGTTCTGAATGCTGTTGATGGCTTTGAACAGCAGCTCGCGATTATTCGCAAATTGATTGAAGATGAAGATTCCCACGCATTGATGGGCTTATTGGGTCATGCGCAGGCAGCTCGCCAGCATTTCAACCATATGCTCGCCAAGAAACCTTTCATGGAGAAAAATAAAGTGACACAACAATTTACCATTCAGCCGGGTGCCAAGAAATTTCAGGGTAAATTTACCGTGCCAGGTGACAAATCTGTGTCACATCGCTCGATCATGTTTGGTGCGATTGCAGAAGGTACCACGCATGTGACCGGCTTTCTAGAAGGTGAAGATGCTTTAGCGACACTGCAAGCTTTCCGTGATATGGGTGTGAGCATTGAAGGCCCTAAAAATGGTGAAGTGACCATTCATGGTGTTGGCATGCATGGCTTAAAAGCGCCCCAGTCTGCCATTTATATGGGCAACTCAGGCACTTCAATGCGTTTGCTGTCCGGTATGCTGGCAGCGCAAAAATTTGATTCAGTCATGACTGGCGACGCATCTTTATCCAAACGTCCAATGGAGCGTATTGCCAAGCCTTTACGTGAAATGGGCGCGCAAATTCAGACCACGGGTGAACGCGGTACACCCCCTGTATCCATTACCGGCAATCAAAACCTCAAAGGGATTCAGTACGATTTGCCAATGGCTTCTGCTCAGGTGAAATCAGGAATTTTACTTGCAGGTCTATGGGCGGAAGGTGAAACTTCGGTAACTGAACCTGAACCAACCCGCGATCATACTGAACGTATGTTGCGTGCATTCGGTTATGAAGTGAAAACCGAAGGTAATCGAATTTCACTGCAAGGTGGCGGAAAGCTGGTTGGAACCAATATTCAGGTGCCTTCAGATATTTCTTCTGCTGCTTTCTTTATGGTCGGTGCGGCCATTACTGAAAACTCGGATGTGACCCTTGAAGCAGTTGGCATTAACCCGACCCGTACTGGTGTGGTCGAAATCCTCAAGCAAATGGGTGCGGACATTACAGTTGAAAACGAGCGTATTGCGGGCGGTGAACCGATTGCAGATATTCGTATTCGTGGTACACGTACCTTAAAAGGTATTCATATGCCGGAAGATCAGGTGCCATTGGCAATTGATGAATTCCCGGCGTTATTCATTGCAGCTGCATGTGCTGAAGGTCAGACGATTCTGACCGGCGCTGCCGAGCTTCGCGTGAAGGAATCGGATCGTATTCAGGTCATGGCAGATGGTCTTCAAACCATGGGCATCGACTGTACCCCAACGGACGATGGCATCATCATTGAAGGTAAGGGTAAGTCCGGTGACTGGTTGCCAATCTTTACGGGTGGTGAAATTGAATCGCATCACGATCACCGTATCGCGATGAGTTTTTCGATTGCCGGTTTGCGTAATTCGGAGCAGATCAAGATTGTCGGAACCGAAACGGTCGCAACCAGTTTCCCGACCTTCACAGAATTGACCTCAATCGCAGGACTGCCAATTCAAGTATCAGAATAATTTTTAAAATTATGTGAAACAGCCAAGCTTTTGCTTGGCTGTTTTGTTTATATTGCTTATGCTAAACCCATATAAGAAAAAAGCCATTTGGAAGTAGCGATGCGAAAATTAAAATTCATGGCCAATACCCAGAGCCAAACACCACGGGATGGTCAAGAAACCCAGGAATATGTAGCACATTTACTTGCCGAAAAATTAGGTAAATACGGTTTTCAGACCTTAAGCCAAAGTGGTGCTCAGGTTGCCGTCAGCGTAGAAGAACATGCGCTGCCTTTATCAGTGAGTTGCGAAACCAGAGATGAACAAGGGCATCTGGTCTGTGAGATTGCCTCATATCCTGAAGAAGAACAGGACTGGCTGGATCGTATCACCGAAAGAAGTTTGCTTAATCAGCTTGCACAGGCAGTGGAAACCTCTCTAAAAGAGCAGGAACGCTTTAGCGAGTTTGAATGGAAGAGCTAATTCAACAGACTCAATCAGCTTTGCCTACACTGCAAAGTAAACGCTTGATCCTGAATTGTTTTAAATCAGCCGATGCCAAAGAAACTTATGCTTCAATTACGCCGAGTTTGACACGTTTTATGGCGTGGGACCCACCACAATCTGAACAGGGATTTGCAACAGTCTGGCAAAATTGGCTGGAAAATATGACTGATTATAAAGAATATGTATTTGTGATCCGTCATATTGAAACACAAGAATTTATTGGGCTATGTGGTTTGCATCGACTTCATGATGAAATACCTGAAGTCGGTATTTGGATTCGCGAAACTGCACATGGTCATCATTATGGACATGAGGTAGTGCATTGTGTTGTGGCTTATGCTTTCAATACATTAGGGATTCAAGTTTTAAGCTACCCGGTAGCAGAAGAAAACTGGGCTAGCCGTAAAATTGCAGAACGCTTGGGCGGAAAAATTATCCGCTACATCGATAAGCCTAAATATCGGGCTGTGATGTATGAAATTTTTGCAGAAGATTTTGTCTTTTAATAAAAAACCCATCATCTGATGGGTTTTTTTATTTAGCCAAGCGCTAAGTACCGGGTCATTGCGATCCGCAATTGCTTTAAATAGCCGGTAAAGAAATGGTTGGCACCAGGTAATACGGTCACTAAATGGCGTTGTGGCTTTGCCCATTCAATCATATCTGAGAGCAAAGTCACTTCATCGGCTTCACCATGAATGAACAAGATGTCGCCTTTAATTGCAGGCGTAACATAATGGCGAATACCAGCCACTGTTGCAGTTGGCAGACCGCATAAAATGGTTTGCTTTGGTTGCAGTTCTACGGGTAAGGCTGCATAGCTTTTTGCCATGACATGCGCACCAAAACTAAAACCGCCTGCATAAAAAGGCAGGGCAATATGCTGGTTGCGAGCGAACCGAATGACTTCTAATACATCATCCGTTTCACCGAAGCCCTCGTCGTGTATACCTGCACTTTGACCAGAACCACGGAAACTTGGACGATACACAATACAGCCACGTTCCAGATACATTTGTGCCAGTAAAACCGGAACCTTATGTTGTGGTGTACCGCCTTGCAATGGATGGGGGTGACAAACTACCGCGAATCCTTTCACTTCACCCTGAGGATAATCCACAAAAACTTCAATCTGACCCGCAGGCCCTTGAAGAAAAATTTGCTCGGGCATATAAAAACCGATGATTAACAGGAGAATCGTGCATTTTAACGATTATGATGAATAAAAACATGAATTGGAATTAAAATAAGCAGACTGATATAGTTTGATTAATCATTTTTTGACCAGGTTGCCATGCTCGCTTTAATTTCTCCAGCCAAAACTCTCGATTACGATACTCCATTACCGACTGACCAATTTACTCAAGCGAGATTATTAGAACATTCACAGGACTTGATCAACGTTTGTCGAACACTTTCTGCAACAGAAATTTCCAGCTTAATGAGTGTTAGTGAAAAAATTGCCACTTTAAATACCGCACGTTTTAATGACTGGCAACCGGATTTTAATTTAGCCAATGCCCGTCAGGCGATTTTTGCATTTAAAGGCGATGTCTATACAGGTCTGGATGCCTATAGTTTAAAACATGAAGATCTGCACTATGCACAAGACCGTTTACGCATGTTGTCTGGATTATATGGACTCTTACGTCCTTTGGATCTAATGATGCCGTACCGTCTGGAAATGGGAACCAAGTTAGCCAATTCCCGCGGGCATAACCTATATGACTTCTGGGCGCATCACATTACTGATCTGATTAATCAGGATCTAGCAGCAGCAAATTCTGAAATCCTGGTGAATATTGCCTCTGATGAATATTACAAATCAGTCAACGAGCGCAAAATTCAGGCAGACATTATCAAGCCGCTATTTCTGGATCAGAAAAATGGTAAATATAAAGTGATTAGTTTCTATGCCAAAAAAGCACGCGGTCTCATGGCGCGTTTTATGATTGAAAATAAAATTGATTGTGTCGAAGAGTTGAAAGCTTTTAATAGCGATGGCTATTATTTCGATGCAGACAGTTCACTTAAGGGAGAACTGGTGTTCAAACGTGATGAATAACTGAGTGCATAAATGAGATGATTCCCAGTATTCAGCATGAGGATATATATGCCGGATATTGGGATGTCGTTATTATGGTTAGGTTCTTGAACTATGTACATGCATGTGATGTGAGTAGGGAATAATAGACAGCATCATGACAACTATAAAATCTGTAATTCTTGAATATCAGGTAGAGCTTCAAGGTAATTAAAAATAAAAAATATCGCTAAACATCTTGAAATCCCTAGCAAAATCTCCCTTATTTAGATCATTTTATTCTAAAAATTAAAGTTGAGCATTCTTGGAAAAGGCCGATAAAATAAATCGAAATAATTTCTATTGAATAGGTTAGATTTCATTTATCTCCATATCTTAATTTTAAATAAACTTCTTTTAGGTGGTTTAAAAAATATATTAAATTCAATTATTTAGTTTTTTTTAAAAGGATTTTTAATAGGATCGATTTTTTGAAAAAAGAATTATAAATTAGGGTCTGTTGACATTTACTGTTCATAATTAACCCTATAAAGGTAGCCATAAAAATATACAGGCTAAAGCAACAGAACTTTGATAATTTC
>NZ_JAMXXC010000026.1:0-40594 GCF_024129855.1 Acinetobacter lwoffii | reverse complement strand
ATCTTCAAATCTTCAAATCTTCAAATCTTCAAATCTTCAAATCTTCAAATCTTCAAATCTTCAAATCTTCAAATCTTCAAATCTTCAAATCCAGTTATAAAAATATTTGAAAACTCAAATTTAAAAAGTATCTCTCCTATAGCTTACTCAAGCCATGTTGACCATTTACATTTTTAACCCAGAAAAACTCAAAGCCTGAAAACCCTTACACATGCGGCATTTTTTATTGCTTAGACTGTTTCTCTCAACTTCTAGAAACAGGCAAGTAGAATGAACAATTTTAATGCAAGTGATATTAAAGAACATGCTTCAGTCATTGCTTCATGTGGTACTCAAGTCGGGAAGGTGGACCATTTAGAAGGTCAGGATTCAATTAAATTAACAAGAAGTGATGATGAAAATAATGAGCATCATCTGATTCCCTTGAGTTGGGTAAGTGAAATCAAAGACGATAGCGTCGTGCTCAATAAAACTGCGGAAGAGGTACGTAAAGAGTGGACTACCTTATAAGAAATTAAAGTTAGTGGACTGAAAAGCAGGGCTGCTTCAGCTTAATTTTTTATGTCACAGACTTTATGAGTAACCGTTGAAAATGCCAGTTCGAAAGACTGGCATTTTTATTGTTTATTAAAACGAGATAATGATCGCGTGCTGAATTTATTGAAGCTATGAGTGTTTTTTTATAAAAAAACCACCTGATTTTTCAATCAGATGGTTTGGAAAACTTAAATTCAAGAAGTATTAAGCTTCTTGCTGCTCGGCCTGAATCGCGGTTAAGGCAATGGTAAACACAATGTCATCGACCAAGGCACCACGCGACAGGTCATTCACAGGCTTATTCAAGCCTTGCAGCATTGGTCCAACACTGACTACATTGGCAGCACGTTGTACCGCTTTATAGGTCGTGTTACCGGTATTCAGATCCGGGAAAATAAATACATTGGCACGTCCAGCCACTTGTGAATCAGGTGCCTTTTGGCGCCCCACGCTTTCCACCGATGCTGCATCATATTGTAATGGCCCATCAATCAACAGGTCAGGACGACGTTCTTTGGCAATGCGTGTAGCTTCCGCGACTTTTTCCACATCAGCGCCAGTACCCGAAGTTCCTGTCGAATAGGAAATCATGGCAATGCGTGGATCTATACCAAAGGCTTTGGCAGAATCGGCGGACTGGATTGCAATTTCGGCCAGCTGTTCTGCATCAGGGTCCGGATTGATCGCACAGTCACCATACACATAGACTTCATCTGGCAACAGCATAAAGAATACGGAAGATACCAGTGAGTAATCCGGAGCAGTCTTAATCAGCTGGAAAGCAGGACGTACCGTATTCGCCGTGGTATGCACTGCACCCGACACCAAACCGTCAACCTGATCCAGCGCCAGCATCATGGTGCCAAGTACTACTGTATCTTGCAGTTGTTCACGGGCCTGTAGTTCGTTGAGCTTGCCTTTACGCAGCTCCACCATCTTGTCGATGTAGTTTTCACGCACCAGATCTGGATCAAGAATTTCCAGATCTTCAGGCAATTCAATACCGCGAGCTTTGGCTACTTCTAGCACAGCTTCAGGCTTGGCGAGCAAAATACACTGTGCAATACCACGCGCCTGACAAATGGCCGCAGCCTGTACGGTACGCGGTTCATCACCCTCTGGCAGTACAATACGTTTTTTCGCAGCAATCGATTTCTGTACCAGTTCATGACGGAAAGCGGAAGGTGACAGACGTGGCTTATAAGAACCATTCAACATTTGATTCAGCCATTCCGGATTGATATGGCTTGAAACAAAACGTGTCACCTGATCTGCACGTTCGGTATCATCCACTGGAATTTCATTGCTGAGATTTGCCAGTTTTTGTGCGGTTTCAAACGTGCTGAGTGGCGTATGTAGGATTGGTAAACCTTGCTTGATGGCAGCCTGGCAGAATTCCAGTACATGATCATTTGGCTGTTGATGTTCAGTCAGCACCAGACCGGCCAAAGGAATCCCGTTACTGCTTGCCAGACTGCTTGCCAGTAATACGTCAATCCGGTCAGAGGCACTAATAATTAATTCGCCAGCCACAAATTTATGCAATTCATGTTCAATATTGGCTGAAATCAGGCTGCTATGTTGTACACGGCGCTGTTTGGCTTCGCCTTCGTTAATCCAGTAGGCAGAAATATGGGCAGCCAGATCAGACATGCGCGGCACACTTAAGGTTTTACTGAAAGGCACCAAGCCAATCACTGGTAATTTTTCAGAGCCAATATGCGGATGCGTCTGCTGAATAGCTGTAATAAATTCGGCGGTTTCAGCTTTAAGGCGTAAATCTGGATTCAGCGTGACAGGAATCTGCGCAGATTCTTCAGGCAGGCCTTTGGTGCGCATTAACATGATACCTGCCAGACGGGTAGAGCTGGCGCCACCAAAATTACGCAGCTGATGTTCAACTTTATCTGCGGTTTGGCTTGGCTGCTGAATATTGGCATTGCTGACGACAATAACTTTGGCATCCAGTGCTTGTGCCAGTGAAGCATTCAAATCATCGGCAAAACTGTCCTGAGTATTTGGCAACAGCCCTTCGACAATAATCAGGTCATGCTGTTTAGCAATTTGACGATGCAAACGTACCGCTTCTTCAAGCAATTCATCTTGTTCACCCAGATTGATCTGCTGCAAGACTTTGCTATAACGGATGGGTTCCACCGTTTCACTTTGAGAAATATGACGATACAAAGCCGTGGTGCGGTCTTCGATTTCATTCAATTCCTGAGCAAAAGGTTTCAGGAAACCAGCTTTTACCCCTTGGCATTCCAGTGCATAAATCAGGCCCAAACATGCAGAAGTTAAGCCTACGCCTTCCCCAGTGGGAACCAATAAAATTGTTTTCATAAGTTATGTCAGTCGCAGAATAATAAAAATCAGTTAAAAAGTGGCTAAGCCTGCTTATGCAGGCGTTACCTCAGTTTTAGACTTTTTTGCAGTATTGCGCTCCACTTCAAGTTCAACAACACTTTGAACTTCTTGTGCGATACGGCCTTCTTCATCTGTTGGCACTACCCAGATTTGTGGGCCTGTGCCTGAATCGATTCGGCCTTCGGTACCGCGTTTCAATTCATTGTTGGCGTTTTTATCCAGATTGAAACCAAAATGAGGCAGGTAAGTCATGGTCTTTTCACGGATATATGCAGAGTTTTCGCCAATGCCACCAGTGAAGAACAGACCATTAAGACGTGGCAGACCACAGCTCAACGCTGCCAGAGACTTAGCTAAACGGTAGCAGAATACTTCAATCGCCAGTGCGGCATCTTCATTGCCTTGCTCTGAGGCTTCAATCAGGGTGCGCATGTCATTCGACAGGTCAGACAAGCCCAAAAGACCACTTTGGCTATTCAGCATCTTGTCAATTTTATAAATATCCCAACCCAGGTTTTTCGCCAGGAAGCTATGCAGGCTTGGGTCGACATCGCCACTGCGTGTGCCCATAACAATGCCTTCAAGTGGGGTTAAGCCCATTGAGGTATCTACACTTTTCCCATTCCAAACGGCACAGGTCGAGCTACCATTACCTAAATGCGCGGTTAACCAGCCACCTTGTTTGAAACTGCCTGCCAGTTCAGAACCGCGCTCTGAAACATAGGCATGACTAGTCCCGTGGAAACCATAGCGACGTACACCATGAGCGGTATATAAGAATTTCGGCAGGGCATAACGATAAGCATGCGCTGGCATGGTTTGATGGAAGGCAGTATCAAATACCGCAACCTGTGGTAATTCCGGGAATAAACGTTTGGTAGCTTCAATACCAATCAGGTGTGCCGGATTGTGTAATGGTGCAAGCGGCGTTGCTTCACGAATTTTTTCAATAATCTCGTCATTGATTAGTTCAGCTTTGGTTAGGCTGCCCCCATGTACGACACGGTGACCGATCGCATCCGGACGGTAGTTGGCCAGACGTTCCAGACCGACTTCGAGTGCTTTTTTGTGGTCAGCAAATGGAATGTGGATATCGACCGGCTCATTGCCAACCGTCACGCCTTTAATGCGAGCATTCTCTGTGCCTAAGTTCTCAGCTAAACCATGAATACGGAAATTCTGCTCCTCAAGAAGTAATGCAAACTTGATTGAAGAAGAGCCACAATTAATAACTAATACTGATTTAGACACGATTGATTACCCAATTTTTAATTAAAATTCTCGTCCATTTGCTTGACCCAATTGCGGGCAATGAAGCAGCAATCCAGATCAATGAATATGTTTTAACATTTGTTTTTTTTCTGTCCTAGATAGACTTTAGCAGATTAGACTTAAGCATTATCGACCGATTTAACAATAATAACTAAAATTTATCAGTTCGTAGTTTTCATTTATAAATAAAATGATGCTGAAGAGATGATCAATAAGAATACTCAATTCTGCTTCAATTTAATTATTAGAACGAATTGGTTTTTAGTTTAGCGCCTGAAAAGGCAAATATTGTTTCTAAATACAATTCTATAAAGAGATTCATTAATAAAATGACCCGAAGGTTCTTATTCATCTATTTCCGTGTCAATTTTTCTGTCCATAAAAAAACAGCCTCATAAGTGAGGCTGTTTTAAATGAGCGATCTGAATACTTATTGGCGAATCTGACCATCACCAAAGACAATCCATTTCTGCGACGTCAGGCCTTCAAGACCGACTGGGCCACGAGCATGGATTTTATCGGTCGAAATCCCGATTTCTGCGCCTAAGCCATATTCAAAACCATCTGCAAAACGAGTAGAGGCATTGATCATGACCGAACTTGAATCTACACCCGCCAGAAATTCGCGTGCCAGACTGTAGTTTTCCGTAATAATAGAATCAGTATGATGCGAGCCATATTTGTTAATGTGCTCAATGGCTTCTTCTATACCAGAAACAACTTTGATCGCCAGAATCGGACCCAGATACTCGGTATACCAGTCTTCTTCAGTGGCCGTAATGACTGCATCTCCAAGAATACGCTGGGTTTCCCGGCAACCACGCAGTTCAACTTTTTTCTCTTGGTATAGCTCTGCGATGCGTGGTAAGAATTCTTCAGCAACTTTTTCATCAACCAGCAGGGTTTCCATGGCATTACATACGCCATAACGATGGGTTTTGGCATTGAGCGCAATAGGCAATGCTTTCAACAAGTCCGCTTGTGCTTCTACATAGACATGACAGTTGCCATCTAAATGTTTAATGACCGGTACACGTGCTTCCTCGGTAATCCGCTCGATCAGGCTCTTGCCGCCACGAGGCACAATCACATCCACATATTCGGTCATGGTAATCAACTGACCCACTGCAGCGCGGTCAGTTGTATTCACGACCTGTACGGCAGCCTCAGGCAAGCCTGCGACTTTCAGGCCATGCTGAATCGCGACTGCAATTGCCTGATTCGATTCCAGAGCTTCTGAGCCGCCCCGTAAAATAATGGCATTGCCTGATTTGAGCGCGAGTGATGCCGCCTCCAACGTGACGTTAGGGCGTGACTCGTAGATCATGCCGACCACACCCAAAGGCACACGCATCTTGCCCAGTTGAATCCCGGATGGGCGATAAGCCATATCACTAATTTCACCAATCGGATCTTTCAGGCCAATGACATCTTTCAGGCCCTGTAACATACCTTTAAAGCGCGCGGGGTTGAGTTCTAAGCGATCAAGCAGGGCAGGGTCCAGATTGTTATTATGCGCCTTAGTCATATCTTTCTGGTTAGCAACCAAAATAGCAGCTTGGCTATTTTCCAAAGCCGTATAAATAGCGGATAACGCATTATTTTTAGTTTGGGTGGACGCGCGAGCCAAAATGCGAGACGCTTGGCGTGCCTGCTGTCCTACCGTTTGCATGTATTGTTCAATAGACTCTTGCATAGCGGTTTGATCACTTAGAAATTTCATTTCGATATTAACAGCCTGCTGCTGCACAATGAAGCCCATCTATTAAAAATCATCCGTTTTCGCAGACTTCTAAACATTTTGAAATTGTTTTCTGTTTAAAAGTAGATAAGTGGTCACTGAAGCGGTTGCTTGTGAAAAGCAGCTCTGTATAGAATGAAACACGCGGCATTGATGTCATTTATAATTATTAAAGAGCAGGATGCGTGTTCAGGCACACCGGAATGCGCCTGAAATATAAGATCTGTTAAGCATGACTTGCACAATAAAAATAAGGCAAGGACGGAGGAAAAGGAATATGAATTCCATTATCCACATGGACGCCCATGTATTGGAACAACATAGCCACGATGGTTTTTTTGATCTTTATGATAAGCACAGTTTTAAGCAGCCACCACGCACCACCTGGATGGATGGCTGGAAAATCGAATATATGGCGATCGCCCGTCCAGATACCTTACATTTAAGACCAATGGTGATTATTGGGGGAGCTTTCCAGAATTTTAACTCCTACAAATATTGTGTAGAACAGCTTTTTGATGCAGGTCCCATCATTCTGATTGACCTACCGTCCATGGGGGCCAACCAGCAGATTAGTAATGTCGATACGGGGCTGTCTGCCGGAACACTGGAGCTTGAAGACCTTGCTGCGATGCTGGGGCGCTGGCTGGAACAGATGCAGCTGCCGCAAGTGGCAATTCTAGGTATGTCCTTGGGTTCAGTGGTGGCTTCCTGTTTGGCAGATCAGCGTCCTGAACTGGTCGATCGGATGATCCTGATGGGTGTGATGCAGAAAACCCGTAAAAGCTGGCGGATGCTGCTGGAAGAGTCTTTGCATCTAATGAAAGAACAGCGTATGGATGAATTTGGTCAGGCCGTCATTTTGTACCTGGTGAATCATGCACGTTTAACAGAAACCCGGATGTCACCGACTGCAAAGCGTTTGTTCTTTAAACAGATGGCGGAATTTACGGCCACCGAACAGGATCGTTATGATATCAATTGCAACCGTTTATTGCGTCTGACCAATGTGCCGATTCCACAGTGCAAAGTGCTGGTGGCATGTGGGCAATATGACAGTTTTACCTTGCCACATGAGAATGCCAATTTTGCCCTGCAATGTCCGAATATGCAGTATGTACAAATTGCAGGCGCCGATCATGTACCGCAGTTACAACGTCGTAAAGAAACCATGCATCTGTTTGCAACCTTCTTACGTGATGAACCGGTCGATCAGTTGCCGGGAATTATTCCGTTTAGCCCTGAGCAGATACAGCAGCTTGAACGTCGCGGTGAAGAGCGGATTCAGGTGCAAGATTCACAGCGTTTCCTCAGTCATCGTCATTCTGATCTCATTTTAAAAGCAGAGATCGTGGACATGAATTTCTTTGGGGTATTGCTGGAGTTAGATGTAGAACAGGCAGTATGCGCAACAGCTTATCCACGTGATCTGGCCTTGCATCTGGAAGATGAAGTTGGGGAATTTCAGATTGAGTGCCTGATCTTTGAACAGGATGATACTCAGCTGCGTGCTTTATTCAAACATGGCAGTTTTGAAGTCGCAGAACGCTTATTACGCTTTGTACAAATGCAAAAAGTACTGTCACAAACTGAAGTATTTGATGCAGCAATTTAAAAAACAGCAGCATTAAAAAACAGCGTACTTAAACGCTGTTTTTTTTCACGGCATGAATCATCCAGACCAGATCACCTAAATGTTCATCCTGTTCATGAGTCGGGTTTGGCTGATGAGGCTCGGCAAAATAACGTTGTGGTTGTTGTACCTCAACCTGGTCAAATCCTGCATCTTGAAAAAAGTGCTGTAGTTCTTGAGGGGATTTAAAATGAAAGGTAAACGCACTTCGAGACATGAATTTAAGCAGACGGCTACTGCTCCAGATAAAGTTCGCTAGTTTATTTTTCACCGGTTCGGGGTAAATATCGCTGAGATAGTGAACTGCCGGGAAATACTGCGCATTTTCTGTAATACCCTGCATCAGAATGCGTAACATCTGCTGATCAAAATAATTAATCAGTCCTTCACTAATGACCACTAAGGGCTGGTTGCGGTCAAACATCTGAAAAATACAGTCCAGTTCTTCACTAAAAATATCGGCAGTCAGGACTTCAGGTGCATGCTGATCAATTTGCTGTAAAGCCTGCGTCTTGATCTTGGCCATATCAGGCAAATCCAGTTCACGATAATTAATCTCTGGAAATTTCTGTCTGAAATTCCAGCTGCGTGGAGATAGTCCGCAGGCAATTTCAAGAACCTGAAGTTGTGGATGTTGCTCAATTAGTTGACACAAATGCTCATCAATCATTTGATGACGCTGCTTAAGTGTCGTACGCATGCTACCGCCGACATGGCGTTCTGCCCAGGATTCAAGTGGATGAAGCAGTTTGGCCAGAAACTTGCCTTTGGATGTAGCAAAGGCTGGATGTGAGATTCCCATTTGATACCAGATATAGCCGGTATAGTGCGCCGTAAAAGAAATATGGCGATGTTGCGAAAGTGAGTCTGTCATATTTGTTCTGACCTTATTGTTATTTTTAAGTTGATTGAATAATAGTGTAACCTTTTCATTACTATAATTAAAAAGGAACACCTTGTCGTGTCCCTTTTTCATATTGATTGGATTTAAAAAGTTTTAGCTGGATTGCTGTTTAAATGCCAGTATTTCATCACGGATCTCGCGCCATTCTTCACCCAGATCCAGTTCATCACCAATCTGGATGTTCGGGATGTTGCCGCGCATGCGTTCCAGGCGTTGCTGGTTCGGGAGGGGCAAATCTTCAATTCCTTCTAGTGCAATACATTGTGCTGCACGATCATTGCAGACCAGACCCATATCACAACCAGCTTTAAGGGCGGCCTGAATTCGGGCATCGGCACCGCCTGCGACACAGGCGGCCTGCATGCTTAAATCATCTGAGAACAGGACACCGTCAAAACCAAGCTCCTGACGTAAAACTTTCTGAATCCAGAATTCCGAGAAGCCTGCCGGATTTGGGTCAACTTGGCTATAGATGACATGAGCCGGCATCAGCGCATCCAGTTGTGGTCGCAGTTGGATAAAGGTTTGCATATCTTTTTGCTGGATTTCTGCATAGGAGCGCGTATCAATTGCTGCAGCAACATGCGAGTCCGCTTTGACCGAACCATGCCCGGGGAAATGTTTCCCGGTTGAAGCCATACCGGCATGTTTCATACCTTTTAGAAATGCACTGGCGAGTGGAATAATGTCCTGAATATTTTGGGCAAAGCTACGATCACCAATCACATCACTGATGTCATTCAAGTCCAGTACCGGTGCAAAGCTGAAATCAATGCCGACAGCGAGAACTTCAGTTGCCATCAGCCAGCCGCATTTTTCTGCTAATTCTTGGGCACGCAGTGAATCACTCGTATAAAGTTCGCCAAATTTCCCCATAGCAGGCAACAGGGTAAAGCCTTGTCTTAGACGTTGGACACGACCGCCTTCCTGATCGACCGCAATTAAAATATCAGGACGCACCTGACGCATATGATCGGTCAAAGCACGGACTTGCGCCGGAGATTCGATATTGCGACCAAATAAAATCACTCCACCGACTTGCGGCGCACTTAATAGTTCAATATCTTCTTGAGTGAGGGTTGTGCCTGCGATGTCGAGCATCAATGCGCCAATCATATGCGGAATCCGTTTTAGAGTTTTCGGAGAAAACAATACCTGAATTCTGCAATGATTTGCTACACTTTGTCAGCACAGAATATGATAAAACTACACGACATAAACATATTAAGTTGTTTAAGATGCTGAATACGTTAAATTCTGGTCGAAAAGCAACACGGTCACATTGGTCTCTAGGCCAAGGAAGTACGAATTATTTATGAAATTTCAAACTATAGCTTGCGCAGTTGCGATTGCGACAGGTGGATTCTTTTTTACCCATGTAGTGAATGATGCGATTGCGGCCAATAGTAATGAAGTGGTCAGTAAAGCAATTCAGCCATCTCAAGAGCAGGCGCTGGTGTCACGTCAGCTGGCAACCCTGGTTGACCGTCAGCATTATTTAAATATGCGTCTGGATGCCCAGACTTCGCAGCGTATTTTTGATTTCTATATTGATAGTCTTGATCCGGAACACAGTCTGTTTCTGGCCCCAGAAGTTGAAAACTATAAGAAACGCTATGGTGCCAATTTTGGTGCCAATCTGAAAGCCGGCAACTTGTCTGGTCCTTATGAAATGCATGCGCAATATCAACAGCGCTTGCACCAGTTCTACACCTATATGTTGAATGAGCTGAAAAAACCGCAGAATCTGAATCAGCCAAATGTTTATATCGAAACGGATCGTGAGAAAGCGCCATTCTTTAAAACTGAGGCTGAACAGCGTGCGCACTGGTCAAAAATGCTGGTGTCTCAGCTGATCAATCTGACCATCAGTAAAGAAGAGGAATTGGCCAAGCAGAAAGCGCTGAAAGCCAATCCGGAATTGGCCAATGGACAAGACCTGACTGGTCCTGAAGATCTAACGCCTGCGCAAACCTTAACCAAGCGTTATACCCGTCAGCTGGAACGTCTCAGCCGCATCAAGAGCGATGATGTGCTTGACAAGACACTGAACGCGATGATGCTGACTTATGATCCGCACAGTAATTACTTCCCGCCTGTCGATGCGATGGAGCTGAATCGCCAGACGACTTTACAGCTGGAAGGCGTCGGCGTATCGATTCGTCCGGAACGTGGTAATGAAGATTACACCAAGATTGAAACCATCGTTGAAGGTGGTCCGGCCAGCAAATCTGGTCAGGTGAAATCAGGTGATCGTATCATTGGTGTGGCCCAAGACGGCGAACAGATGGTCGATGTCATTGGCTGGCCAAGTAATGAAATTGTCGGTCTGATTCGTGGTAAACGTGGCACGAAAGTCACTTTACGCTTACTCGGTGCGGGTGCTGCCATGGGGCAGGCACGTAATGTGACTATTACCCGTGACGTGATTCAGGAAGAAGATGCTGGTGTACGTACACGTGTAGTCGACATTCAACGTGACGGTAAAAAATATCAATATGGTGTGATCGAAATTCCGTCGTTCTACCTGAACTATCGCGCACGCCGTGCCGGTACCGATTATCGTTCGGTATCCGAAGATACCAACAAAGCCTTGAAAGAGTTGGCAGCGAAGAATGTTGCCGGGATTATTGTTGATTTACGCAATAACCCGGGTGGTTCACTGGAAGAAGTGGCACGTATGCTAGGGCAAGTAATCAAGTCTGGTCCAGTGGTACAGATCCGTGATGGCAATGGTAATGTCAGCGTCTTTGAAGATGATGATGGCGGTGCACAAACTTATGCAGGTCCACTGGCAGTGATGGTGAATCTGGCCTCTGCATCGGCCAGTGAAATTTACTCTGCTGCGATTCAGGATTATGAACGCGGGATTGTGATTGGCAGTACCACCACCGGTAAAGGTACAGCACAGGTGCAACTGGATAGTCTGGCGCATGGTCAGGCGACATTGACGCAGCGTAAATTCTACCGTGTGACCGGTGGCAGTACCCAGAATAAAGGGGTCGTTCCAGACATTAAACTGGTCGATATTTATAACGAGGAGTTTGGTGAGCGTAAGGCCAAAAATGCCCTGCAGTGGGATACTATTCCAACGGCACCATTTAAACGCGAAGGTGCAGTACAGAAATACGTTCCTGAATTGGCTAAACTTTCTCAGCAACGGGTCACACTGGATTCTCAGTTCAAGTATTTAGAACAGCGTAAAGCCGTGATGAAGAAAGCTGAAGAAGAGAAACGTCAGGTACTGGACTTGCAACAGCGTAAAGCTGAGTTGATTGCCATGGAGCAAAAAACGCTGGACGCAGAAAAAACTCGTCGTGCTGCAACAGGTCTGAAACCTTATCCAAACTGGGAAAGTTATCAGGCTTCACTGGATGCCTTGATTGAAACACGTGCCAAGATGAAGGCCAAAGAACGTCCGGCTCTGCCTGAAGAAGAAGCGTTTGTGATTGAAGCGGCAAATGTGTTACTGGACTATGCCAAATTACAGGCAAAACCCTAAGTTTTAGCCTCATTGATCGTTGATAAAAATAGCCTGTTTCGACAGGCTATTTTTTTATTTTGTAAATCTGCACAAAAATCCAAATAAAATTTTGCTATGAAGTGCCATCTGTCTAAATAAAAAGAAAAAAATTGTGATGGTGATCGAATAAATGAGCTAAAAAAATGAAGCTAAATATTTGCTTAAATTTGAAACACTTCTAATATATAAGTTGTATTTTATTTTTCTGTTGAGTTTTATTTTTGGGGCAATTCTCAACTTCAAAAGAAAGAAATATAAATTCTAAATTTTAGTTAAGACTGATGTTGTTGCAGACCAATTGGCTTGCATGGATAGTCAGTCTTGAGATTTTACTGAGTTCAAATTTGATCGGGTGAAAATGGAAATATCAGTGCAGAGAATAATAAAAATGATCACCGATGGGGAACATTTTTTATGATTGATATTCAGCATGATATTGGTCTGTTCATCGGGTCCATTCTTTCTGCATTGGTTGCTTGCTATCTCATCGCACGGATTAAAAAAATTGCTTCAGGCGCTTTACAGCTAAACTTTAAAACCTTCAATTTAATGCTAACCACCATGCTATTGGGCCTATTCATATGGTTGATCCATTTTATTGGGCTGACAGCAAGTTTTGTGCTGAATAAATATGAGATGGATTTGGGCCTGATGCTCCTGTCTGTTCTGGTGATATGCATTGCATCTATGTTTATCCTCTGGTTAAGTACCAGAAGTACCTGGTCATTTTTCCGGTCAGTTCTCGTATTAGGTGTGATCGCACTCAGCATCTTTGACATGCACTCTATTAGCATGATGTCATTCAATTTTACTGCCGCCCATATGCAACAGTCACCGGAATTAGTTCAGGCACATGATCAGCTATTTCTGGCCATGATACTGATGAGTGGATTGCTGCTGGTAACGCTGATTTGTATCATCGTGTCCGAACTGCGTGTGGGATTACGCAACCGTCAGCTTGCATGGGCCAATCAACAAATTGAAAATCAGACCATTCAGGACAATCTGACCAAATTACCTAACCGTTTGTATCTGGCTGAATATGCAAATCTGCTGTTTTCAGGTCAGTCCGAACAGCAGCATGAAATTGCTTTTTTATATATCGATCTGGATCGTTTTAAGGCAGTCAATGATGTGTTTGGCCATCTGGTCGGCGATCAGTTGCTGATTCAATTGACCACGCGGATTCATCTGTTATTAGGCCATCATTCCAAGCTGCTCAGAATCGGTGGGGATGAATTTCTGCTGGTACTGGAAAATACTTCAGTCGCCAAAGCTGCAAAAATGTCAGAACAGATTCTTGAACTGATTCAGGAAAGTTTCCTGATTGAAGGCAAGAGTATTCATATCTCGGGCAGTATTGGTATTGCCATGTATCCGGAGCACGGCAAAAATTTACAGGATCTGCTGGTCAATGCTGATGCCGCGATGCTGAGTTCCAAGTATCAGGGACGCAATACCTATTCAGTCTTTAATTATTCTACCGACCAGGATGAAAGCAAAAGCCAAAGCACCCTGATTAATGACCTATATAAAGCCGTGGAAGAGCAGCAGTTTGTGCTGTTTTATCAGCCCAAGTTTCGGACCAAGGATCGTAGCTTGTGTGGGGTAGAGGCATTAATTCGCTGGAACCATCCCCAGTTTGGTTTGCTCGGCCCGAATCTGTTTATCAATGCGGCTGAAAAAACTGGATTGATTATTCAAATGGGCTATTGGGCATTGGAACTGGCTTGTCAGCAGATTCAAAAATGGCAACGGACACATACTGAATTTTTCCCTATCGCGGTCAATTTGTCTGCGGTACAATTTGAACATAAGCATCTGTTTAGTACTTTAGAAAAGTTATTTGCACAATATAAAATCAGTCCTCAGCATTTGATGATCGAGATTACTGAATCGACCGCCATGCATTATATCGATGCCAGTATTCGTACCCTTGAACAATTACGTAATATCGGCATCCAGCTGGCGATTGATGATTTTGGAACCGGACATTCCAGCTTTTTATATCTAAAAAATCTGCCCGTGGATGAACTGAAAATTGATAAAGAGTTTATTCAGGATCTTAGCGTCGGCTCTAAAGAAGAAATGATTCTGGAAAGCATTATTCGGCTGGCGATTAAACTGGGTTTAAAAGTAACGGCTGAAGGCATAGAAACCACGCTGCAAGCAGATATTTTGACTCGACTCGGTTGTCAGCAATTACAAGGTTATTTGCTGGCAAAGCCGATGCCAGTCGAGTCATTGGAAATACAGGATTTTCTGTCTTAATTTGAATTTTTATACGCTACTAATGCGGTACTAAAGAGTACGGTGGACCTATATTTAGCGTTATTCAGCAGGCCAGTTGAATGACACAAACTCCCATATTTAAGCTTCATAACCGTATTATTTCCGACTCAATCTGGGCTGAAAAATCCAGCAGTCAGCAAGTGTAGATCTTATAAATACTGTCATTTCCTTCAGCCGTGGGCATACTTATTGGCTTTAGAAATCTGCTACAATATTGCCAATTTTCATATTGATCGTTTTTGATCTTGAGCACTGCGGTTCTGCAGTAGGTATTTTCCATGAGTTTTAAAGATGAGTTAGCGGCGCAGGTCGCTCAGCGACGTACATTCGCCATTATTTCCCACCCCGATGCCGGTAAAACCACCATGACAGAAAAGCTGCTGTTATGGGGGCAGGCGATTCAGGTTGCAGGTATGGTGAAAAGCCGTAAGTCTGACCGGGCCGCTACATCGGACTGGATGGAAATGGAAAAAGAACGTGGCATCTCGATCACAACCTCAGTGATGCAGTTCCCTTTCAAAGACAAGATGATCAATCTTCTGGACACCCCGGGACATGAAGACTTCTCGGAAGATACCTACCGTACCCTAACCGCGGTAGACTCGGCGCTGATGGTGATTGACGGGGCAAAAGGTGTCGAAGACCGAACCATTAAACTAATGGAAGTGTGTCGGATGCGCGATACCCCGATCATTTCATTCGTCAATAAAATGGACCGTGAAATCCGTGAGCCGCTTGAGCTTCTGGATGAAATCGAAAACGTTCTAAAAATTAAATGTGTCCCGATCACCTGGCCACTCGGTACAGGCCGTGATTTTGCCGGTGTATTTAATTTAATCGAAGAAAAATTCTACGTGTATAAAGCCGGTTTCGGTTCAGTGATTACTGAGATCGAAGTGCGTGATGGTTATGACTATCCTGATCTTCGTGAGAAAGTGGGTGAACTGGCTTGGGCGGCATTTGAAGAATCGCTTGAACTGGTACAAATGGCCAATGAGCCTTTAGACCGCGAAGAATTTCTGGCGGGTCGTCAAACGCCTGTGTTGTTCGGTACAGCCTTGGGTAATTTTGGTGTCGACCATGTTCTGGATGCTTTCAGTCAATATGCACCATCTCCTAAAGCCCATCCGACCCAAGATCGTGTTGTAGAAGCGGATGAAGAAGGCTTTACCGGTTTTGTCTTCAAGATTCAGGCCAATATGGATCCGAAACACCGTGACCGTATTGCCTTCATGCGGATCTGTTCAGGCAAGTATGAAAAAGGCTTGAAGATGAAGCATGTACGTTTGGATAAAGATGTGCGCATCAGCGATGCCTTAACTTTCTTGGCCGGTGATCGTCAGCATCTGGAAGAAGCTTGGCCGGGTGATATTATTGGTCTGCATAACCATGGCACCATCCAGATTGGTGATACATTTACCTCGGGTGAGAAACTTCAGTTTACCGGCATCCCACACTTTGCGCCTGAAATGTTCCGTCGTGTCCGCTTGAAAGATCCGCTAAAATCCAAGCAGCTGCAAAAAGGTCTGAAAGAGCTTTCAGAAGAAGGGGCAACCCAGGTATTCATGCCGCAGAATAACAATGATCTGATCGTAGGTGCTGTAGGTGTGCTACAGTTTGAAGTGGTGGCTTACCGTCTGAAAGAAGAATACAAGGTCGACTGTGTTTACGAACCGGTCAGCATCAACACAGTACGTTGGGTGTCTTGTGATGACGAGAAGAAATTCAACGAATTCAAGAAAAAAGCTCATGACCAATTGTCTGTCGATGGTGGAGGTCATTTGACTTATCTTGCACCAAGCCGGGTGAATTTACAGCTCATGCAAGAACGTTATCCGGACATCGTGTTCCACAATACGCGCGAACACTAAACTTTCAGGCTACGCAGCTAAAGTTTAAAAATATCAAACAGCTTCTCCGGAAGCTGTTTTATTTTATGCTACATTTAAGCAATTAATAACTCGATAGATATAGCAAAGAGAATGAAGCTCAGCAAGGAAGTCGTCCTCGGTTCTGTGATTGGTTTAAGTCTTGTCCTGAGTGGCTGTGATCAAAGCGAAAAAGAGCCTGTTAATACTCCGGAAAATGAGAAAATCACCGCAGCTCAGCAGACCGCAGATGTTTTGCCTTATCTGAATATTCAAGAGCAGCCGGCCAAGATTGCCTTGCCATTTTGTGAAAATAAAAACTGTATCAATCTGGATATTCAGACCTTGCATACGGTTGATCCATGGATGAACCAATGGATTGAAAAGCAGCAGGCCAAAGTGATCCAGGATCAAATCGGCTTGAAACAGGACATGAATTTACAGCAGGCGATCAATGCCTATGTAAAAAAATCGGATGCCTGGCAGGCGCAGCTCAATTTGAACAAGGCTTATGAACTGTCGCTATATACCCGTATTCCTTACCAGCGCAATCAATATGTATTGATGCAGATCGGGGTCGATACCAAACAGGAAAATGTCAGCGTGCATGAGCGCTATTATTTTTTTGTGGCTGATCGCCACCAGCAGAAAATGCTGACCCCACTGGATATTATCGATCCTAAGCAACAGTTATTAATGGATCAGATTATTCAGCAAGCCTATGAGACATGGCTCAAAGAAAATGATCAGCAAGTGCAGCAGAAAGCGCCGAAAAAACTGTATTGGGGACAAGCTGACTGGTTTTTTGATCAGGAAGGTATTGGTCTGCATTTTCGCAGCCATGAAATTAGCAAAGACGCCAAACAACTGGATATTTATTTAACAAAACAACAAACACAACAGGTCTTGAAAGCTGATATCTATCAGCATATGTTTTAAAGCTCATGATCCTGCAAGATTACAGGTTCCAAAAAGGTGAATGAATGCCAAAATACAAGAATATCTTTTGTCTATCCATACTGGCGTCAGCGATCTTGCTGAGTGCCTGTCAGCCAAAGAGTAATGAGCCGGAAGAATCAAGTACTTCCGAAGTGGTACAAGCCGAAGCTGAAGCACTTAAACTCAACGGCGATACTGAAAAGCTCAAGCTGGCGATGCCAGAATGTGAAGACAAAAGCTGTCCGGAAATCTCGATCGAACGTCTGAACAGTAATCAGAGCTTTATTGATGAATGGATCGACCAGCAGATTCTGCAACAGTTGAAAAATATCCTGTCTGTTGATGCAATTGAACCGGCAAAAGTGAGCGCTGCCAGCGAAGCAGACGTTGCCGCCTCTGAACCTAAAGCGGCTTTGGCCACAGTGACCACACCGAAACAGCAGCTTGAACAGCAAACCCAGCCTTATATGCAGACTTTCTTGAATCTGGATAAGGAGCTTAAGGCCCTGAGTGCCAGTCATAGTATTAGCCTGATGATTAAGCCCAAGATTCTGACTTCAGGAGATCCATTGGCGACCGTGGTTCTGAACAGTAGTTACTATTTGGGAGGCGCACACGGCGCATCTGCACAGACTTATTATAATTTTGATCTGGAGCAGAAAAAACTGGTTAAGCTGGATGACATTATTGCGGCCAAACAGAAAGCCCAACTGGAAGCGCGTGCTTATGATGCGTTTAAAAACTGGGTGGTAGAATCCAAGCTGGCCAAAGATGTGGCGGAATATGAACAGGCCTGGAAGTTCAAACTCACCGATAATTTCTATCTGGCTCAACAAGGTCTGGTCTTGCAATATGCCGAATATGAAATTGGGCCATATGTGGTTGGCTTGCCACGTTTAATGATTCCTTATGAGCAGCTACAAGGTGTACTGAAACCTGAATATCTGCCTAAAACTGAAAAAGCTGCCTCCGAGGCACAGCCAGCATCTGCTGCAAAAGCCAAATGACCTTAAAACTGTTTGATACGCATACCCATTTTGATGTTCCCGATTTTGATCCTGATCGGGAACAGTTGGCCTATACGGCCAAAGCGGTAGGTGTCGATCATCTGGTTTTAATTGGTTTTTTGCAAAACCGTTTTCAAGATTTGTTAAGGACCCATCACTTCATCAATGATCTGGAAAATGCCCCGCAAAGCCATTTGGCACCGGGCTTGCATCCATTTTATATTGAACAGCATCAGACTGATCATTTACAGGAGCTGGAGCAACTGCTTAAAAATGAGCACTGTATTGCCATTGGTGAAATCGGTCTGGATACCTTTTTAAAACAGCATAAACAAGCGGAAATTTTTCAAAAGCAAAAAGATTTTTTTGCTGCACAGCTTGAATTGGCACATCAATTCGATAAGCCGGTTTTGCTGCATATCCGTAAATCACATGCGGAGGTTTTGCAGATGTTAAAACAGCAGCAGTTTAAGCAGGGCGGCATTGCACATGCCTTTGGTAGTGGAATTGAGGAAGCCAAGGCTTTTATCAAGCTGGGATTCAAACTGGGCATCACCGGGCAAATCACCAATCCAAATGCCAAAAAACTTCATCAAGTGGTGCAGTATGTCGGACCAGAACATCTGGTGCTGGAAACCGACTGTCCGGATATGACGCCGCTCTGTTGTCAAAGCTCGACCGAGCAACGTACCCGAAATACGCCTGCAAATTTGCCTTATGTGTTGCAAGGACTGGCAAAGAGTCTACATATGCACAAAGAGGAACTGGCTGAACAGCTCTGGCAAAATACTCATCAGGCCCTGCATCTGGCCATTTAAGTTAACGCTCTT
Source organism: Acinetobacter lwoffii (assembly GCF_024129855.1). GTDB lineage: Bacteria > Pseudomonadota > Gammaproteobacteria > Pseudomonadales > Moraxellaceae > Acinetobacter > Acinetobacter lwoffii_L. The sequence goes on along the minus strand of NZ_JAMXXC010000026.1, from coordinate 21,681 downwards.
AACTCGGTCTTAAATTCCCAGTTCATCATAAATCGAAAAAAAGGTGCATTATGCAATTTCTAAAATGCTCCAGACTTGGCATCATGCCATATACATTTTTTTAGGTGAGATTCACATGGCACAAGGACTTTTGGCGGGTAAGCGCTTCTTGATCGCGGGCATTGCGAGTAAATTATCGATTGCTTTTGGTATTGCTCAAGCATTGCATCGTGAAGGTGCTGAATTGGCTTTTACTTATCCAAATGAAAAGCTGAAAAAGCGGGTAGATGACTTTGCTGAACAGTTTGGTTCGAAACTGGTTTTTCCTTGTGATGTGGCAGTAGATGCTGAAATTGACCACGCATTTGCTGAACTGGCTAAACACTGGGATGGTCTGGACGGCGTAGTGCATTCTATCGGTTTTGCACCGGCACATACGCTGGATGGTGACTTCACCGAAATCACGGATCGTGAAGGTTTTAATATTGCGCATGACATCAGTGCTTATAGCTTTATTGCGATGGCGCGTGCGGCAAAACCTTTGCTGCAAGTCCGTCAAGGCTGTTTGCTGACGCTGACCTATCAAGGTTCTGAGCGTGTAATGCCAAACTATAACGTGATGGGTATGGCCAAAGCCTCTTTAGAAGCTGGTGTACGTTATTTGGCGTCTAGCCTGGGTCAAGAAGGTATTCGTGTGAATGCGATCTCTGCGGGTCCAATCCGTACCTTGGCAGCTTCAGGTATTAAATCATTCCGTAAAATGCTTGACCTGAATGAGAAAGTTGCACCATTAAAACGTAATGTGACAATTGAAGATGTCGGTAATGCCGCATTATTCCTGTGCTCGCCATGGGCTAACGGAATCACTGGTGAAATCCTGTATGTTGATGCCGGCTTTAACACTGTTGGTATGAGCGCTGATTTAATGGCGGATTCGGAATAAATCCTATAAGTTCTCTCTGCCTCAGGTAGAGAGTTAGAGAGAGGGAAATGACTTCTTCCTCTGAGTGAGGAAATGATTAAAATCCCCCTCATTCCCCCTTTGATAAAGGGGGAGGCCACTCAAGGCAATAAAAAAGACCGCATAAGCGGTCTTTTTTAGATTTGAAGGACAGCGATTAAGCTTGACCATCCACAGCGGCGGTTTGCGCACGTTGCATATTGGCTTCAAATTCAGCATCGAAGTTGATTGGTGTAAGTAGCAACTGTGGGAAGCTACCTTTAGTTACCATATCATTCACTGCTTCACGTAGGAAAGGGAACAGGATATTCGGGCAGTATGCACCTAGGATGTATGGAAGACGCTCTTCTTCAACGCCATCTACCAGGAAAATACCGGCTTGAGTCACATCAACGATAAACGCGGTATCACCTTCGTTGGTCGCTTGAACCACGACTTTTAAAGCTACTTCAAAATGAGTTTCATCAATTTTTTCTGCAGAAGAAGAAAGGTTGATGTTTAACTCAGGTTGCCATTGCTTGGTAAAAACTTGCGCCCCAGGAACTTCAAAAGAAATATCTTTGGTATAAATACGCTCTAATGCCAATTGTGGTTGAGCTTGTTGTTCTTCACTCATTTTTTGATCCTTAATATGAAGTGACAATTTTAGTAAGGTTAAGCCAGCAATTCATCAAGTTTGCCTTCACGCTCTAAAGCATAAAGTTGGTCAAAACCACCGATGAACTGATCATTAATAAAAATTTGTGGCACGGTACGGTGATTAGTACGCTGCATCAATTCAAGACGGACTTCTGGTGCTTCTTGAGACAAGTTAATCTCTTTATATGCCACACCTTTACGTTCCAGTAGCTGTTTTGCACGCACGCAATAAGGACACACTGTCGTCGAATAAATAGTAACTTCAGCCATGATCAATCTCCTGTTCGTGGATTATTTGCTTTTCACCAAAGGTAAACCTTGAGCTTTCCAGTTGCTGACGCCGCCATCAAGACGGTAGGCATCGGCATGACCGACCTGCTGTAACGCAGTACCAGCCACCTGTCCGAGGTTACAAATGAACACCAAAGGGCGATCAGATGCTTTCAGCTCTTCAACATGTTTTGTAATCTGGCTATATGGAATATTACGGCTGCCGCTGATATGACCTTCACGGAAGTCCTTTGCATCGCGTAGATCAATCAGCATGGCATTTTTTGCTTTGACTAAAATTCCCAGCGATTGCGGAGAAATTTTGCGACCGTTACGTTGACCTTCGATAATGAAGAACAAAACCACTAATACCGCGAGTGTTCCAAATAAGAAGGGGTGATTCCCCATAAACTCGAACCAACGTTCCACAATTCACCTAATTACAATTTTAAAATTGCCAAGAGTATAGCTCATAAATATGGTGATCAAAATCACCGCTTCAAGGGCCAAGGGTTAAGAAAATTAATTTTTTTGCTGTGCTTCAGTGATTTCGTCGATTAAACGTAAATAGCTGTCCAGTCGGCGCGGCAAAATTTCACCTTCGGCCGCAGCCTGACGCAAAGCACATTGTTTTTCATGCTTATGGGTACAGTTACGGAACTGACAATGGCCGAGCAGATTCTCAATTTCAGGAAAGCCGCTTTGTACCTTATCTAAAGTCAGATGCCACAGGCCAAATTCACGAATTCCCGGAGAGTCAATCAGGGCCGCACCTTCACCAAAACCGATCAAGCGCGTTGACGTCGTGGTGTGTTGACCGAGTGCCGAGTTCTCGGAAATGATATTGGTTTTCTGTGCGGCATCCGGCACGATCGCATTAATCAGCGTGCTTTTCCCGACACCGGACTGACCGACAAAGGCCACCGTTTCATTTTCCAGACGGTTAGATAAAGCGCTTAGGTCGCCATCGGATTGGGTCTGCATTACTTCATAACCGAGGTCTTGATATTCTTGTAGCAGAGTCAGAATCGGATCGTTTTCTTTTAACAAATCGGCTTTATTCATTACCAGAAGCGCAGGAATATCAGCATCAGCACAGGCCACCAGATAACGGTCGATCAGACCCGGCGCTGGCTCAGGCAAGGGTGCAAAGACAATGACAATCAGTGAAATATTGGCCGCGACCGGTTTAACCTTGTGATAGCGGTCAGGACGGGTCAATAAGGATTTGCGAGGATGAATCGCGGTGATAATCCCTAAACCGGTATTCGGATCGGCTTGCCATTTGACCCGGTCACCTGTGACCAATAAATCCAGATTGGTCCGGGTATGACAGCGCCAGACGCTGTCCAGTTCAATCTCTTTCCAGAAGGGTTCGGGCTCACCATCGGCGACCACAGGTTTTTCAGGGTGAATGTCAGGGCGAGACAAAGCTTGCACTTCAAGTTGACGGCCATAATGTTGCACCACTAAACCTTCGAGATCACTGGAGGTATCGAGATCTTCTTGACGTGTTTTCTGTTGTTTCTGAATGCGACGCTGTTGTTGCTCTGTCAGACGACGCTTACGTATTAAGGCCATTCATATCCTAAAAAAACCGGGTAAATCAGATGGCAAAAATAGCATGAAGCAGCCCCCGAATGACACCCAAGATGTAATTAATTTGCTACTATAGTTGTTTTTAAACCCAATAAGATTGCACATTTATGAGCAGCACCGCTGATACCCGCCTGATTTGGATTGACCTTGAAATGACAGGTCTAGACACAGACAATGATCAAATTATTGAAATTGCAACAATTGTAACCGATGACAATTTGAATATTTTGGCTGAAGGTCCTGTGCTTGCGGTACATCAGCCTGCACGTCTGTTAAATGCCATGGATGAGTGGAACACTCGCCAGCATGGTCAGTCCGGTCTGATTGAGCGTGTGCGTCGCAGTAAACTGACCGCTCAGGATGCCGAGCAGCAAACCCTTGAATTCCTGAAAAAATGGGTCAATCCAAAATCTTCACCGATGTGTGGTAACTCGATCTGTCAGGATCGTCGCTTCCTGCACCGTTTGATGCCTGAACTGGAACAGTATTTCCATTACCGTAATCTGGATGTCTCTTCAGTGAAAGAACTAGCCAAACGCTGGCGCCCGGAAATCATGAGCGGTCTCAAGAAAAATGCCTCGCATCTGGCGATGGATGATATTCGCGATTCGATTGCAGAACTGAAATATTATCGTCAATATTTCTTTATCATGAATAAAGACTAAATTCCGATGAATTGAAAAGAGGCGCAAGCCTCTTTTTTATTTTACTGAACTGGATTTTTTTCTAGCGTAAAACTGCTCCATGCTTTCAAAGCCTACCCACAAGAGCAATAACATGATCAGATGATTCTGTGTTTCATAACGATCGAAAATAACCAAGCCAAATAATCCTAAAGTCATTAAACGAATGAGAATACTGAGATAATAATTTTTGTTTTTTTGGCTGATCAGAACATAAAAATAAAGCCCGATACAAAGTATGTTCAAACCCAAAAGGGTGTTAAATAGCGTGACATTTCACTCCTTTTAGCCAAATGACATAGAGTTAATTTGTTGATATTTTAATCAATCTCGAGTGGATTGTCGCTCTCATCCGGTCTGAATGTCATTTAAATCGATCAAAAATTTAGTGGCGGTAAAGAAAAGCGGATTTTGTTAAAATGATCCGGTATTTTTATTGCTATAGATGACCTATGACCGACCTGCTTCAAGATGATGAATATGACCGCCGTTTTGCTGGTGTTGCCAAAATTTATGGAGAAGACAGCTTTAACCATTATGAAAAAAGTCATGTGATGGTGATTGGTATCGGTGGTGTCGGTTCATGGGCGGTAGAAGCACTGGCACGTAGTGGTGTGGGCGAGCTGACCTTGGTCGATATGGATGTGGTGGCCGCGTCTAATATTAACCGTCAGTTACCTGCCATGAGTACCACCTTGGGTCATGAAAAAATTGAAGTCATGGCCGAGCGTTGCCGCGCAATTAATCCACGCATTAAAATTAATCTGATTGATGATTACCTGACGCCTGAAAATATCAAAGAAACTTTAGCAGGTGATCCAGATTTAATCCTCGACTGTATTGACGATGTCAAAGCCAAATTTGCTCTGATGCTACATTGTCGCTTTAACAAGATTCCTTTAATTGTATCGGGCGGGGCAGGGGGTAAACTGGACCCGCTGAAAATTCGGGTCGCCGATTTATCTAAAACCGAGCAGGACCCGATGCTGGCCAAATTACGTGCCCAGTTACGCAGCAAAGGCATCTGCAAAAAGCCCAAAGAAAAATTCGGCATTACTTGTGTCTATTCCATCGATAATCCATTCTCCAGTGCCGATGTCTGCGCCAGTGCCGGCTTGCGCTGTGGGGGGTATGGCTCTGCCGTGGTGGTGACTTCGAGCTTTGCCATGGTTGCCGTGGCAGAAGGTTTGAAAAAGCTCGATAGTAAAAGAGCAAAAGCCTGATTTAAAAAATAAAAAGCACAATCTATGTGCTTTTTTTAAACTGGCGTTTAGAATGAAAGGATTCATTCGCAGAACAAAAATAATGTTTTGGAGCAGCTATGTGGTTCTTGCTGGTACTGATTTTGGGGATAGGGGCGTTAGCGATCTGGATGTGGAAACGTCCCGATCCGGTGAAACGTGATCAGGCGAAGGCTGTACAACATGATTTATGGATTGAGCAGATTGATGCTCAACTGAAACATGCAGCACGTTTGAGTTCAGATCCAGAACATCCGAATTATGAACGTGCCTATCAGATTTATCAGGGGCTGGCCCAGCAACAGGAAATTCCACAAGCTTATGTAGGCATGGGCCTGATGCATCTGCAAGGTCTGGGACATGAGCAGAATACCGAAAAGGCGATTAGTTATCTAGAAAAAGCCTTTCGTCTGGGCAGTGATGATGCAGCCTATCATTTGGGGCAGATTCATGAAGGGGAGGCGTATCAACAGGCTGACCCGGAAAAAGCTTTGTATTGGTACCGACATGCGGTAGCACGTGGCAATCTGGATGCCCAGTACCGCATCACTGAACTTTCTTCGACCGAAGACCATCAAAATGAGACTGCTGCAGAGACACAGCGTCTGGCCTTGTTAATACAAAATGCCGGGCAGGGTCATGCCAATTCGCAGTATCAGCTGGCTCAATATTATTTAACAGATTCAGCGACCCAGGATTTAGTGCAAGGAATTCATTATCTATTTCTGGCGGCGCAACAAGATCATTTGGCTGCCAATCAGCAGATTGCGAACTCTTATGCGCGTGGCCAGATTCTGCCTCAAGACCTGACGCAATCGCTGCAATTTATTAAACGCTGTATCAGTCTCGGTGACCAGAAAGGTCTCTATGATTATTATGCCGGTGTGTTGCAAGGCCGTATCGATACCGACCAGCGTCAGCGCGTGTTCCAGCATTTATTACAGCAGTCCAAAGAACACGCCGATGCACACGCTAAGACCTTAATCGGGCTGGCCTATTTTCATGGCTGGTATGTTGATAAAAATGAAACCATGGCATTTCGTTACTGGGCGGAAGCGGCCAACAGTCAGCATGCGCCTGCATTATGCATGATTGCCGCGCTGTATTTTGAACAGCACCTGGTGGCCAACGAACCGCAAAAAGCATTTGAGTTATATCAGGCTGCTGATCAGCTCAGTCCTGATGATGTGTCTGCACGGATAGGGCTGGCGCTGTGTTATTTAAATGGTGTCGGTACAGTAAAAGACATTGCCAAAGCCACACAAATGATTCAGAAGGCTGCACAACAGTATTGGCAGATTGAAGCTCGGTCTGAGGCGGATCTGATTTATAGCGTCGGCCGGTTTTATAGTCTGGCTGAATATCCATTGCCGACACGTGATAAAGCTGTCCAGTACCTGAATCAGGCCGTTACCAAAGGTTCGAAAGAGGCAGCCTGGTTCCTGTACCAAGCCCTGTCAGGCATTTATCCTGTCTTTGTGAACAATTTAGAGTTGGCAAATCGCTATCTGCATCAAGCTGCGCAATTGGGTCATGCCCAGGCACAAGCAGAATTGGGCTTGAAGTATCTTGAAGGGCAACAGATTGCGCAGGATATTGCCTTAGGCTTGAGCTATCTGCAAAAAGCAGCCGCTCAGCAGAATGGTGTGGCGCTAAATGCTCTGGGTGAAGCCTATGAGCAAGGTCAAGGTGTTGAGAGTAATATTGAGCAAGCCGTACAGTATTATCAGCAGGCAGCAGCGCAGGTAAATGCGGATGCCTATAGTCATCTTGGGCGTTTATATACCAAAGGCATTGGCGTGGAGCGTGATATTGGGATTGCACGGGACTGGCTGGAAAAGGGCAGTTTGCTCGGGCATGAACGATCAATTGAATTATTGAAAAATGTGAATGCGTATTTAGAAATGAAGTAATTCTATTGAAATAACACCATAAAAAAACCGCTGTCTGGCAGCGGTTTTTTTATGGTTCAAGCTTTGTTTAAGGTAATTGTTTAATCGGGCTACCACCCAATGCCTGCATCAAGGTGACATAGGCATTATATTGATTCTGTCGGGTTTGCACCAAAGACAGCCGCGCATTGCGCGTAGTTTCCTGTGCATCCAGCAGGTTCTTTAAAGCGACTGCACCATTACGATAACGCACTTCAGTCAAGCGTTCAGTTCTTTCTGCCAGCTCAACATTGCGTTGCTGCAAAGCCACCTGCTTAGTGAGCTCAGTCCGATTCGACAAGGCATTTTCCACATCGGCAAAGGCTTCATACATGGTCTGGCGATACTGGATAATGGCTTTTTCATATTCCAGCTCATTGACTTGTAGATCACGTTTCATGTCATTCCATTGCAGGAAAGGCAAAGTCAGACCAGCACCTAAAGTTGCAACCGGATTTTTCAGGGCATTCGAGAGGGAAGTACTGCTGCCAATACCGGTGGTCAGATTACCGGTCAAACTAATGGATGGATAGTAGCTGGCTTTGTTGGCATCTTTATTGGCCAGTGCCTTACGCAAGCGCAGTTCAGTCGCTCGAAGGTCAGGACGACGTGACAATAAACTTGCCGGTAAGTCGGCCTGAATACTCGGCAATTGAATATTCGGTAAACGACTTGGCTCTTGAATCGCGAGCTGTTGAACCGGCATGTGCAGCAATACCGCGAGTCCGGTACGTGTTTCCACACGTTGCTGTTCAATCTGGCTTAAAGTCGCCTGTTGACTTTGAATTGCCTGTTCCGCCTGGGTTAAATCCAGACCGGATACTGCGCCGGCACGATATTGCACCCGCACCAGATCATAGGTTTTTTGCGCGGTCGCCAGATTTTGCTGTACCACACTATAACGTTCATTCAGATAAGCCAGTTGCCAGTACAATTGTGCCGTGGTGCCAATCAGGCTTTGTGCGGTTGCCTGCAAGTCTTCTTCAGAGGCCAGTGCTTCCCAGCGTGCCGCTTCAGTCTGATTGGCCAGTTTGCCAAACAGATCCAGTTCATAGCTTAAACCCGGATAATTAATCCCAAAACTCGATGAACTATCACCATCTTCTAAATCAAAACTTCTACGTGTTGTCAGTCCGGCATCACCGACACGAACGCCTTGCTGACTTTGAGCTTGTCTGGCTTGAATACGGGCCTGTTGTAAACTGATGCCGGCCACTGCCAGATCGGTATTCTGCGCCAATACTTCATTCACCAAATTATTTAATTGCGGATCTTTAAATAAAGTCCACCATTGATCTGCCAAAATATCGGCATGAATCTGCTGACTAAGCACCTTATTGTTTTGAAAGCTACCCGGCATATTGATCGCAGGCTGTTCATAGGGGGTTTTCACCACTGCGGCACAACCGACCAGCGAGCTTCCCAGCAACAGGGCACTGGCAAGCTTGGTTAAATTCATTTGCATATCAGATTCCTTATTCGCGAGAGAGCGCATCGACTGGATTCAGACGAGCAGCGTTACGTGCCGGGATAAAGCCAAACACAATCCCGATCAGGCTTGAGCAGACAAAGGCCGCTACAATCGAAGTGGTTGAATACGCCATCTGGAAAGTACCGCCGGCAAAATGGGTAATTAATTGGCCAATCCCGAGGGAAAGCAGCACACCCAAAATACCACCCAAGATACAGACCAGAACGGCTTCAATCAGGAATTGCTGCAAAATATCACTTTGACGGGCACCCACCGCCATACGCACACCAATTTCCTGAGTACGTTCGGTTACCGATACCAGCATGATATTCATTACGCCAATCCCGCCGACCACCAGTGAAATCACCGCAATCGCTGAAATTAGCAAAGTCATAGTCGCTGTGGTTTGCTGAATAGTTTCACGAATACTGTCGGCATTCTGGGTAAACACATCCTGCGCGCCATGTCGCTGTACCAGCAAATTCAAAATCGCATTTTCAGCCGCCGCACTTGGGTATTCATCCTTAATCCGCACAATGATGCTACGCACATTGGATTGCCCCAGCATACGGCTCATGACGGTGGAATACGGCAGATAGACATTCAGGCTGTCATTATTTCCCATCATGCCTTTTTGCGCGTCAATCACCCCGATAATCCGGCTCGGTACGCTCCCGAGTAAAATCACCTGACCCACCGGATTGGTGCCATCCTTAAAGAAGGTGTTTTTGGTATTGGTGTCAATGACGACATCTTGCGCCTGTTGCATGACGCTACTGCGGTCAAAAGGCTGACCGGACTGGAAAGTCATGCCACGCACGTAGAAGAAATCTTCACTGACGCCGTTGACCGTAGTTGAAGCTTCGATTTCTTTATAACGGCCGGTGACACTGCTATTCACCGATGGGCTGACGCCATCGACATACGGTTGTTCAGCTAGCGCATCGGCATCGGCCGGAATCAGGGTTTTGGACTGTGAAGATCTGGAATTATCCCCAAAGCCTCGACCCTGAAATACGGTAATGGTATTGGTCCCCAGACTGCTGATATTTTCCAGAATCTGCTTTTGTGAGCCATTACCGAGTGCCACCACCGAGACCACCGAAGCAATACCGATAATGATTCCGAGCATGGTGAGGAAAGTCCGCATGCGATGTGCATTCATGGCCAGCAAGGCCATCCGGAAGGCTTCACCCAGACGGTCAACTGCAGAACGCCATGAAGAAATCTTCTTTTGTTCACTGCGGATCAGCGGCTGTTTTTCCAGATGCTCTTCGACTTCAGGAACATTGGGCTGATCAGAAATAATATTGCCGTCCGAGATCTCGATAATCCGCGTCGCATTTTTCGCTACATTATGATCATGCGTGACCAGAATGATGGTATGACCTTTGGCATTCAGTTCACGCAAAATACGCATCACTTCAATACCGCTGTTCTTGTCCAATGCACCTGTCGGTTCATCGGCCAGAATCACGTCACCGCCATTCATTAGCGCACGGGCAATCGAAACCCGTTGCTGCTGACCACCAGAGAGCTGGCTCGGACGGTTCTGGGTTTTTTCACCCAGACCGAGATCAGTCAGAATCTTGACGGCTCGCGCATGCCGTTCAGATGAATCCGCACCGGCATAAATCGCAGGGACTTCGACATTGCCTGCTGCATTTAAATCGCCCAGCAGATGATAACGCTGAAAAATAAAGCCGAAATATTCACGGCGTAATTGCGCCAGTTCATCCGCTTCCAGTTCCCGGGTTTCACGGCCTTTGACCTTGTAGCTACCCGTGGTCGGTTTGTCCAGACAACCCAGAATGTTCATCAGGGTCGATTTACCGGAACCGGACTGACCGACAATCGCCACCAGTTCACCCGGATAAATCTCTAGATTCACCCCTTTTAAAATCTGGACCGTGCTTTCACCCGCAGGGAATTCACGAACCAGATTTTTCACCTCGAGGAGAGGCTGTTGTTGTGAATTCATGCTTACATTCTCATTGGGCCACGGCTATTGCCACCGCGTTTTGCTGCATCATTGGAGGTGTCAGAACCATCGGCAATCACCACCTGATCACCACGTTTTAAACCTTTCAGCACTTGCGCAGTCGCACGGTTATTCAAGCCGATTAATACAGGGGTTGGTTTCGCAGTACCATCGGCTTGCAAGACACGAACCATGCCACGTTGTGCTTTACCTTGCTCAATCAATGCAAGTTCTGCTTCAGACAGGTTTAGACGCGCTGGACGTTCACCGGCAGGGCGATTGCCTTGAGCCGATTCAGCTTCAGGACGTGATGCCGGACTGCCTTCACCGCGAGAACCCTCACCACGCGCTTCACCACGATTGGCACGTGGCGGACGGTTTGAACCTTGAATGGCCGCAGCAGGAATGGTCAGCACATTTTTGGCTTCATCCAGTACGATATAAACTTGTGCAGTCATATCAATACGTAATTTTCCATCTTCATTCGGTACATCGAACAATGCGTTGTAATACACCGCAGAACTTGACGATGAGCTTGAGGTATTGCTATCGGTATTAATTGAATTGGGTGCAGGCTCAACCTGACGTAGTTTGGCGTAAATCTTTTTCTCGTTATTGCCTAACGTAGTGAAATAAACCGTCTGACCTTCTTCAACTTTCATGACATCCGCTTCAGAAATTTCAGCTTTAATGGTCATGGTGTCGAGTTTGGCCAGTTTAACAATGGTCGGCGCACTCTGGTTGGCATTCACGGTTTGACCTTCTTCAGTCACAATCGCCACAATCGTGCCATCCATCGGGGCTACAATCTGGGTATAGCCAAGATCTTCTTTGGCAGTCGCCAGCGTCAAACGCGACTGTTCAATCTGTGCATTGATAGCGGTGATATCCGCTTGCGCCGTTTTATAGTTCGCAAATGCCGATTCCAGCTCTGAGCGAGAAGTGGCATCCTGTGCATACATGGCTTTCTGACGGTTGTATTCAGCTTCAACTTTGGCCAAATTCGCCTGTCTTACTGCAAGTTGTGCCATCTGATTTTTAATGCTGGCTTCAGCGGTTTTTAAATCATTTTCCTGACGAACGGAGTCAATCCGCGCAATCAGCTGACCTTGCTTGACCTGATCGCCCAGTTCTACATACATTTTTCTGACCTGACCCGAAACCTGCGCCCCCACGCTGACCATCTTGGTCGCTTCCAGAATACCAGTCGCCAGTACAGAGCTTTCGATATCGCCTTGGGTGACTTCAGCCGTAATATATTGCGGAGGCTGTTCTTTGGGTTTGAGGAAGTACCACCCCGCAGCGATGAGCGCAATGGCAATCACGGCGGCCATAATCAATTTCGTCGGTTTTATTTTTGGCATGATCAATATCGGTTCAAAATCAGAGAATTGTGAACGATTATAAAAGCGAAATTAGGATAAATCGTGTATTTTTTTAAACTAATAGGAATGATTATTATTTTATTTTTCGAATTTTGACAAAGACTTAGTGAAATAGGGGCTTGCCACAGATACTGGAAATCGCCTGTAGTACCAGATGCTCAGGATTCTCATGTCCAAGTCCTTTAATTGAGGCATCAATTCTTAATAATAACCCCGGCCAGGCCAGAAAAGTCTGCGGACTGAGACGGCGCAAAGCCTGTTGATATAACCCGACTTTGGTTTTCCAGATCCCGATTTGCAAGGCATTTTGTGGTTGTTCAAACAGCTGCATCAACAGACGCATTTCCTTGCTGAGACTCCATAAAATCAGGCTCATCGGTTCACCTGAAACGACTAGATACTGAAAAATTTTGATCGACTGGGAAAGATTACCTTGTAGCAGGGCATCGCTCAAATCATAGGTGCTATAACGTGACTGATCTTGTAAACATGCATATAAATGATCAACCTGAATGATATCGACTTCAGCAAAGGTATCGCTAACCCGCATCAGGCTGTTCTTTGCTGCAAGCAGGTTGTGCTCATGATGTTGTTCCAGCCATTGCCAGGCATCATTGGCTAAACGAATGCCGAGTTTTTCAGCTTCAATACCCAGAATCTGCTGCCGGTCTTTTGGATAATTGGCCACCAGCGAAACATTCACACCATTGGCATCAATCAGCTGAAAGAAACTGGATTTCAGGCTATTACTATCCTGTTTGGGCATCACCACCAACAGCAGGTTTTGTTCATTATGCTGCAAATAGTTTTTCAGTAACTTGATTGCGCTGGCATCCGGTTTGATATTGCCATGTACTTCAATCGCCAACTGGGTTGAAAACAGCGACAAGCTGTTCAAGGCATTAAAGACGGTTTTCCAGTCGGCGACCGAACTAATGTCATAGCGTTGACGTTCAATGTCCTGCTTTTGCCAGCTGGCCCGAAAGGCATCAATTAAATTCTGTTCCAGCAAAGGCTCTTGACCATGCAAGACCCAAGCACCGCGAGCTTCATCGACACGTTTCAGGGCTTGCAGATAATCAAGTTTCATAAAGAGGTCTTATTGAGCAGGTTGCGCTGAGGTATTTTGTTTGGCTAAGGGTAGGCGGTTCGATGAAATCTGACGTGCAATCTGCTGCGCCACATCATCAATAATGACCTGATTCAGATATTTTTGTTCCTGATCATCTGTGTTAACCGTTTCAATATTATATTGATACGTACGTGTTGCCACGACAGTGCGTGGTTCAGTGATCGGATTGCCTTGTGCATCTTCAATCCGGAAAGTCACGTTTAAACGTAATAAGGTTTCAACCAGTTTACCGTTCAGTTCCAGACGGCGAGGAGTGTAATCCAGGACACGTAACACATAAGCTTTAGGTGCATTACTTAGCTGTACGCCTGCAGCACCGAGGTAAACTGCCAGTTTCTCTTGCAGTTCTTCAGTGTTGGGCGGTAAAGACAGGCTCATGACAGAGTAAGCAACAGGTGCGGAGCTCGGATTGGTTCCTTTCAGGTGAAAACCACAGCCGACTAAGCCTGCACTCAGACCACAAGTTAAAACAATTGCTGCTAAACGTTTGCCCAAATGCATGTGTTGCCCTCTATGCTTCCCGAAGGGGAATATTTGAAATCCTGAACTGGATTGTAAAGTCAAAGCCCGTTGGCTGGCAACGGGCTTTGTTTGGGAATTGTGAAATCCTTCATAAAGTTCCTTCTCCCTTTGGGAGAAGGTTAGGATGAGGGTTTATATATTTACCTCTCCCTAACCCTCTCCTGAAAGGAGAGGTAATGTAAGGACTTAAACCACCAAATTCACTAATTTATTCGGTACTACAATTTCTTTCTTGGTTGGACCGGTCAAGAATTGTTGGACTTCAGGCAATGCTTTGGCTTGAGCCAAGATGTCATCTTTAGAGGCATCTACAGATACTTCAAGCTTGCCACGAAGTTTACCGTTGACTTGAACCACAATCGTTTGTGTATTACGTGTCAGCGCAGATTCATCTACCGCAGGGAATAAAGTTGAATTCAATTCAATCCCAAATTCAGCCAATAAAGTCTGGCTTAAATGCGGTGCAAATGGTGCAAGTAAAGTTAACAGCGTGGTAATCGATTCACGTGCAACAGCAACGTCATTGTCATCTTGGGCTTCAAACTTGTTGTTCGCGTTTAGAAGTTCCATCAATGCAGCAATCGCAGTGTTAAATGCATGACGACGTTCGATGTCATCACCGACTTTTTGGATGGTTTCGTGAGTTTTACGACGTAGGTCTTGCGCAGCCGTTGAAAGAGCAGTTTTGTCGATGCTGGCAGCAGTATTCGCTTTTTCAAGGAAGCCTGTTGCTAAACGCCATACACGTTTCAGGAAGCGGTTTGCACCCTCAACACCGGCATCAGACCATTCAAGTGATTGATCAGGTGGAGCCGCGAACATCATGAACACACGTGCCGTATCTGCGCCGTACTGGTCAATAATCGATTGCGGGTCGATACCGTTATTTTTCGATTTCGACATTTTTTCCTGACCGCCAACCACAACTTCCTGGCCATCTTCTTTATATTTGGCAGAAAGCACACGGCCTTTTTCGTCTTTTTCAAGCTCGATATCCGCCGGGTTAAACCAGGTTTTTTTGCCAGATTCAGCTTCACGATAGAAGGTATCTGCTAGCACCATCCCTTGCGTTAACAAGTTAGTGAATGGTTCATTACCTTGTACCACGCCTTCATCACGCATCAATTTGTGGAAGAAACGTGCATATAACAAATGCAGAATCGCGTGTTCAACACCACCGATGTATTGGTTGACAGGTAACCAGGTTTGGCCAGCTTCTGGTTTTACCATACCACCCGTAAAGTCTGGAGATGCATAACGGGCATAGTACCAAGATGATTCTACGAAGGTATCCAGCGTATCTGTTTCACGACGAGCATCGCCACCACAGCTTGGGCATGACGTTTCGTAGAATTCAGGCATTTTGTTCAACGGGTTACCTGAACCATCTGGAACCACATCCGTTGGTAATACAACAGGAAGTTGATCTTCTGGCACTGGCACTTGACCACATGATGGACAGTTAATCATTGGAATTGGACAACCCCAATAACGCTGACGGGAAACCCCCCAGTCACGTAGACGGAATTGAACTTTAGAACTTGCTAGGCCTGTTGGTTCTAATTTAGCAAGGAATGCATCGTATGCACCTTGGAAATCTAGACCGTCAAATTCGGCTGAATTGACCAGTTTACCTTCTTTCGAGCCATACCATTCTTGCCATTGAGTCGCATCAAAGTCAGCATCATCTGCGCCTTTAGCATCAATCACTTGCTTGATGGTCAAACTATATTTATTGGCAAATTCGAAGTCACGTTCATCGTGTGATGGAACTGCCATCACTGCACCTGAACCATAAGACATCAATACATAGTTGGCGATCCAAACCGGAACTTCTTCGCCAGTCACAGGATGCTTCACAGAAAGACCGGTTGCCATGCCTTTCTTCTCGGCAGTCGCAAGATCCGCTTCTGCCACAGAACCCATACGGCATTCTTCAATAAATGCTTTAAGTTCAGCATTATTTTCCGCAGCTTTCAGCGCCATCGGGTGTTCTGCTGCAACTGCAACATAGGTCACGCCCATCAAGGTATCGGCACGGGTAGTGAATACCGTTAAACCGTCTGCATAGATTTCTGGATTTGCTGAAGGGAAGGTGATGTCCATCCCTTGTGAGCGGCCAATCCAGTTACGCTGCATGGTCAGGACCTGTTGTGGCCAGCCATCTTTAAGCGTGTCTAGGTCGTCAAGTAACTCTTGCGCATAATCGGTAATGCGAAAGTAGTACATTGGAATATCACGTTTCTCTACCAATGCACCTGAACGCCAGCCGCGACCATTTTCAACCTGTTCGTTGGCAAGAACAGTCTGATCAACTGGATCCCAGTTCACGGTTGAAAGCTTACGGTAGATCAAGCCTTTTTTATAAAGCTGAACAAATAGCCATTGTTCCCAACGATAGTATTCAGGGGTACAGGTCGCAAATTCACGATCCCAATCTACGGCTAGACCGAGTTTTTTCAACTGGTCACGCATGTAAGCAATATTTTCAAATGTCCATTTTGCCGGTGCAACCTGGTGTGCAATCGCTGCGTTTTCAGCAGGCAGACCGAAAGCATCCCAACCCATCGGTTGCAGGACAGTTTCACCTTTTAAGCGATGGAAACGGCTGATCACGTCACCAATCGTATAGTTACGCACATGACCCATATGTAGCTTGCCACTTGGGTAAGGGAACATCGAGAGAATATAACGACGTGGACCTTCTACTTTGTCGGCAACTTTAAAGGCTTTGCGAGATTCCCAATCCTGTTGGACTTGAGGCTCAATCGCACTGGCTTGATATTCGGAATCAATGTGAGTAGTCATAAACGTATCAGTGAATTACGGTGAAAAAAGTCTGTTGCACAGCATAGCGCAAAATGTACCTAAAAGTGAATTTTGCGCCGGCATTTCCCGAAGAAAAAACACGCTGTTCTATATAGAGGTGTCTTATAAAGCAACTGCACGATTTTTAGATTGCTGCAAGGCTTCGTTGGCTTCACGTTGTTGCTGGTCCTGATTCGCAGGAACTTGAGGGGCTTGTTGCTGTTGTTCTTGAGGTGTGTTCTCGGTTTGAACTTCAGTTTCAGTCGTTCTAGATGATGCTGGTGCTGAATTTTTCCAGCCATAGGTATCCACTGTGGTGGCTTTTTTCGCAGATTTCGGTGGTGGCGTCTTGGTATAATGCGTGACACCTTTCGCATCGACCCATTTATGATACTGGATCGCGGAAGCGCTGGTGCTACAGATGCTCAAAACAACTGCGCAACTCAAACTGAAGGCGGTTAAAAAAGATATTTTCATTGTTCTTGGGCCTCGGCTTGCTAGGCATGGAATACTGCAATTATTGTAGTGATATTTTCAGTAAAAATGATGGATTTTTATCTGCTTTATTCAAAGCTAACTGCTTAAATAAGCTCAATCTAGCATATAAGAAATCAGAGAAAAATCTTCGTATACAAAATTTATTGATAAACAATTTCCTTTCATTTAATAAAAATTCATTCATTTTTTTTATATAAGACATATTAAAAATTTATAAAATTAAACCATTAACTCTATGAATTTTATTGGATTAGATGAATAGACAAGACAGTAAATGCATGGCTATGAGCTGATATTGCTGTTAAAAACAGCAGATCTAGGCACTATAAGTATGGATTGTCTGTTTTTTAAACTTGACTTTAAAGCCTGAAAACACAAGAATGCTGCAATAGTTTTATATGCCTTAGATCGATCACCCTTCGACTAAGTGTCATTTCATGCAGTGGGCGATTTTTCTAGCCGAGAAATTGAACAAAGCTAAGCAAAATATGTTTATCCCAACATGTTTTAGATCCCGTATTGCTCGAACAGCGAAGAGATCAGATTTTTTTCCTATTGCTTTGAAAACTATGAAATTTGTGTGCTATAACATTGCAGACAGTTAACAAATGAAACACTGCAAATGCCTCCCATTTGTGCAGTGAATAATATTAGGGTGAATCACGTTGGAACTTCTATCTGGTGGTGAAATGCTTGTTCGCGCATTAGCGGACGAAGGCGTTGAACATGTTTTTGGATACCCAGGCGGCGCAGTTCTTCATATTTATGATGCGCTATTTCAACAAGACAGAATCAATCATTATCTCGTACGTCACGAACAGGCTGCTGGTCACATGGCCGATGCTTACTCACGCGTGACAGGCAAGACCGGTGTTGTGCTGGTGACTTCAGGTCCGGGCGCAACCAACACGGTGACCCCAATTGCAACGGCCTATATGGACTCAATCCCGATGGTGATTTTGTCAGGTCAGGTTGCGAGTCATCTGATTGGTGAAGATGCATTTCAGGAAACCGATATGGTCGGTATTTCACGTCCTATCGTGAAACATAGCTTCCAGGTGCGTCATGCCAGCGAAATTCCTGCGATTATCAAGAAAGCCTTCTATATTGCGTCTTCAGGTCGTCCAGGTCCTGTAGTGATTGATATTCCAAAGGATGCGACCAATCCTGCAGAGAAATTTGCTTACGAATACCCAGAAAAAGTGAAGATGCGTTCGTATCAGCCACCGTTCCGTGGTCACTCAGGTCAAATTCGTAAAGCGATTGAAGAACTGATCCATGCTAAACGCCCAGTTATTTACTCAGGCGGTGGTGTGGTTCAAGGCAATGCTTCAGCACAATTGA
The DNA here is from genome assembly GCF_024129855.1 of Acinetobacter lwoffii. GTDB lineage: Bacteria > Pseudomonadota > Gammaproteobacteria > Pseudomonadales > Moraxellaceae > Acinetobacter > Acinetobacter lwoffii_L. Next base: position 3,237 of record NZ_JAMXXC010000026.1, on the reverse strand, counting down.
CAGAGCTTGCGCATCTATTGGGTTATCCAGTGACCAATACCTTGATGGGTCTTGGCGCATTCCCGGGTGATGATGAACAGTTCATCGGTATGTTGGGTATGCACGGTACTTATGAAGCTAACATGACCATGCACAATGCAGATGTAATTCTGTGTGTGGGTGCGCGTTTCGATGACCGTGTGACCAACAATCCTGCAAAATTCTGTCCAAATGCTAAAGTCATTCATATAGATATCGACCCAGCGACAATCTCAAAAACCATTATGGCGCACATTCCAATTGTCGGTGCTGTAGAGCCTGTACTGAATGAGATGTTGAACCAGTTGAAACAGCTTAATGTTTCTAAGCCAAATCCTGAAGCGATTGCGGCATGGTGGAAACAGATCAATGAATGGCGCAAGGTTCATGGCGGTCGTTTTGAAGCGGGTGTTGATGGCGTGATGAAGCCACAACAAGTGGTTCAGGCATTGGATAAAGTGACCAATGGCGAAGCGATCATTACTTCTGATGTCGGTCAGCATCAGATGTTTGGTGCGATGTATTACAAATACAAACGTCCACGTCAATGGATCAACTCAGGTGGTCTAGGCACCATGGGTGTAGGCTTGCCGTATGCAATGGCTGCGAAGCTTGCATACCCGGAACAGCAAGTGGTGTGTATCACCGGTGAAGCATCGATTCAGATGTGTATCCAGGAACTGTCGACCTGTAAGCAATATGGCCTGAATGTAAAAATCCTGTGCCTGAATAACCAGTCTTTAGGGATGGTGAAGCAGTGGCAAGATATGAACTATGAAGGACGTCATTCAAGTTCTTATGTAGATTCATTGCCTGATTTTGCCAAACTGATGGAAGCCTATGGTCATGTCGGTATTCAGATTAATCATGCCGATGAGCTAGAGTCGAAGCTTGCAGAAGCGATGGCGATTAACGACAAGTGCGTATTTATTAACGTTATGGTAGATCGTACCGAGCACGTTTATCCGATGTTGATTGCGGGTCAGTCGATGCAGGATATGTGGTTGGCTAAAGGGGAGCGCACGAAATGAGACATATTATCTCTGTACTCGTAGAAAACGAATCAGGCGCGCTTTCCCGTTTAGTGGGTTTGTTCTCACAGCGTGGCTACAATATCGAAACATTGAATGTTGCTCCGACTGAAGATCCAACGCTTTCACGTTTGACATTGACCACTTATGGTGATGATCACAAGATTGAGCAAATTACCAAACAGCTTAACAAGTTGGTTGAAGTGGTGAAAGTGGTTGACCTGTCTGAAGGTGCACATATTGAGCGTGAATTGATGCTGATTAAAGTCAAAGCATTGGGTTCATCGCGTGACGAAATCAAACGTACGGCAGATATTTTCCGTGGTCAGATTGTCGATGTAACACCAACGACCTATACCATTCAAATCGCGGGTACCACTGAAAAAGTGGATGCGTTTATTGATGCACTTGCAGAACACACGATTTTAGAAGTGGTTCGTTCAGGTGTATCAGGTATCGCACGCGGCGAAAAAGTACTCACCATCTAAATTTTAAGTATTTCCTCATCTGAATAAGAAGAGGGTATCAGGCAATGTAAATTTAAGGGTCATTGCCTGATTTAACGGACAAACAAGCATTTAAGCGGAGACAGCAATGCAAATTTTTTACGATAAAGACTGTGACTTATCTATCATCCAATCTAAGAAAGTAGCGATCATTGGTTACGGTTCACAAGGCCACGCGCATGCGCTTAACCTGAAAGATTCTGGTGTTGACGTAACTGTAGGTTTACGTGCGAACTCTGCTTCTTGGAAGAAAGCTGAAAATTCAGGTCTTAAAGTTGCTGAAGTTCCTGCTGCTGTAGCACAAGCTGACGTAGTGATGATTTTGACTCCAGATGAGTTCCAATCTCAACTTTACCGTGACGTAATTGAGCCAAACATCAAGCAAGGCGCTACTTTAGCATTTGCTCATGGTTTCTCGATTCTTTATAACCAAGTTGTTCCACGTGCTGACTTAGACGTAATCATGGTTGCACCTAAAGCTCCTGGTCACACCGTACGTTCTGAATACCAACGTGGTTCAGGTGTTCCTGACCTTATCGCGATTCACCAAGATGCTTCTGGTAATGCGCGTAACGTTGCTCTTTCTTACGCTTCAGGCGTAGGTGGCGGCCGTACAGGTATCATCGAAACTTCATTCCGTGAAGAAACTGAAACTGACCTTTTCGGTGAGCAAGCAGTTCTTTGTGGTGGTGCTGTTGAATTGGTTAAAATGGGCTTCGAAACTCTGGTTGAAGCTGGTTATGCACCAGAAATGGCGTATTTCGAATGTCTACACGAACTTAAATTGATCGTTGACTTAATGTTCGAAGGCGGTATCGCGGACATGAACTACTCAGTGTCAAACAACGCTGAATACGGCGAATATGTAACGGGTACTGAAGTAATCAACGAACAGTCTCGTGAAGCAATGCGTAATGCGCTTAAACGTATTCAATCTGGCGAATACGCGAAGATGTTTATTCAAGAAGGTGCGTTGAACTACCCATCTATGACTGCCCGTCGTCGTCAAAATGCTGCTCATGGTATCGAAGTTACTGGTAACAAGTTACGTGCGATGATGCCTTGGATTCAAGCGAACAAAATCGTAGATAAAGAGAAAAACTAATTTCTCGAATCAATTGATTTGAATGCGAAAACCCACTTAATTTGAGTGGGTTTTTTATTTCTATGTTTACGTGGCTCAAAAATGGAAGCACTGCTTCCATTTTTTTCGTATCTTAGATTCAAGTGAACAAAACTGTAAATAAGGAAAAGAACTAAAGTTACGTGCCTTGCAAAAAAAACAGGAAAGCAGTTTTTTCCTCTTTTTTTGTAGCATGTATTCAAGCAGAATAATTCTAATCAAGAATCAAGTTGATTTTTTTAATTTAAAAATATTAATAATGAATAAATAGTTTATCAGAAGAAGGATTTCTTATTTATTAAATATGATTTCTATATAAAGAGTTATTAAGCCTAAATTCTACTAATAATCTTTGTGAAAAATTCAAGTGAAAATATCTAAATTATTTTAAGTCTTTAATTTTTAAAAATTTAAAATTTAAGCTGAACTAAATAGTTGAAATGAAATAATTTATTTGTTAATTAAGTATGGCTTTGTTGCACAAACCTAGCCTATAAGGTTTATTCAGTCCTATAATTTCAAAATGAATAAACCTACTCCTAAAACTTATCGTACAACC
>NZ_JAMXXC010000025.1:0-43034 GCF_024129855.1 Acinetobacter lwoffii | reverse complement strand
GAGGCATAGCGAATAGTAAAATTGGGTTTGGCGATTTGATTTTACTACTTCGCTATTTTTTTAAGCTAAAAGTGTCAACACACCCTAATTAAGTATTAATAAATAAAACGACATAAAATTAATATTTAGAGGATAAATAAATGCCTTCTATCGGGTTAAATGTAAACCATGTCACAAGTTTGTTAGGTTTTTTGTTAGCATAATTGCATAGTGTTACAAAGCAGCATAATAAAAATGAAAATATATGCTATCCCTGTTTTTGCCTTAATGATCAGTTTATTAGGATTTTGTGTCCATAAACAGTCCGAAATCAGAAAATATGAAAAGATCCGTCATGTCTTGAACGATGGACGTGATTCAAGCAAATTGCTGGAATCCAATCGGCATCGACATTAAGCAGGCTAGACAATCTTCTTTCGTTGATTGGGCTAAAATGATAAAATTAAATCAATAATAAATATAATAAAAATTTAAAGTATTCATTTAAGATATATTAATTTCTAATAAAGTGTAAAATCTAAGAAGCAATAAGAAATCAATGTGTTATAATTTGCCAACGATCAGGATGAAGCAGAATTCATCTTGTTAAGCATTTGGTTTAAATCAAGAAAATAAAGCTGCATAAAGGTTATGCAGCTTTTTTGTTTAGATTTTTTTTTGGGTTTTTATAGCATAGCCCTGGGGCTGTAAGCTGTTCCAACATTTTAACCCGTCAAATGGCTATGCTGGCATATTCGTTGCTAACACATCCTTAAAATTGATGAATTTTTTTTATAAAATTTCATTTATTTGACGGCTTGCTTAAAGCATAAAGTTTACTCAATAGGGGCTAGGTCATGACGACTCCTAATCCATCTTCAGAAAGTATGCTTGAACGTCTGTTTAAACTGAGTGAAAACAAAACCAGTTTCCGTACAGAAGTTCTTGCCGGTGTAACTACATTCTTAACGATGTGTTACATCATTATTGTCAATCCGATGATTTTGTCCGAAACGGGGATGGATCATGGGGCTGTCTTTGTAGCAACCTGTCTTGCAGCCGCGATTGGCTGTTTAGTCATGGGCTTGATTGCAAATTATCCAATTGCACTTGCACCAGGCATGGGCTTGAATGCCTTTTTTACCTATTCCGTATGTTTGGGAATGGGTGTGCCTTGGCAAACAGCACTTGGGGCTGTGTTTATCTCGGGTCTTGTGTTTATTGCGATCAGCATGTTCAAAATCCGTGAAGCCATTGTAAATGCGATTCCAATGTCGCTGAAACTGGCCATCGGTGGTGGTATTGGCTTATTCCTTGCGCTGATTGCTTTGAAAAATGCCGGCCTGATTGTGGATAATCCTGCTACGTTGGTAGGTTTGGGCGATTTAAAACAACCATCGGTTTTGCTTGCATTATTTGGTTTCCTTCTGGTTGTTGTGATGCATCACTTTAAAGTGCGTGGTGCGATCATCATCAGTATTTTGGCGTTAACCGGTATTTCAGCAGCATTGGGTCTGAGTGAATTTAAAGGTGTGGTTGGCGCAGTGCCATCGATTGCACCCACATTTATGCAAATGAGCTTTGAAGGTCTGTTCACTGCCAGTTTAATTGGCGTGATTTTTGTCTTCTTCCTGGTCGATTTATTCGACTCAACCGGTACGCTTGTAGGTGTTTCACACCGTGCAGGCTTGTTGAAAGATGGCAAACTGCCGCGTTTGAAAAAAGCACTTTTTGCGGACTCTTCTGCAATTGTTGCAGGTGCAGCGCTGGGTACATCTTCAACTACGCCATACATTGAATCTTCTGCGGGCGTAGCAGCCGGTGGCCGTACAGGTCTAACTGCTGTTGTAGTCGGTATCCTGTTTGTTGCCTGTTTGTTCCTTGCACCATTGGCACAGTCTGTACCAAGCTTTGCAACAGCACCAGCGCTGTTATTTGTCGGTGTCTTAATGATTCAAGGTATCGTGCATATTGACTGGGAAGATATTACAGAAGCAGTTCCTGCATTTTTAACCATTGTATTTATGCCATTTACCTATTCGATTGCGGATGGTATTGCGATGGGCTTCATTAGCTATGCACTGATCAAATTGTTAACCGGTAAGGCATCAACTGTACCGTATATGGTCTGGATTATTGCAGTACTATGGACGCTTAAATTCGCACTATTTGGCGGCTAATTTTTCTAGATTTGGAAAGGGTGTAAACTCAGTTTGCACCCTTTTTTTATTATTTTAGGTTTCATGAGGAGAAGCGATGAACCGTCTTGAGTTGATTCGAGCTTTGCCAAAAGCTGAGCTTCATGTTCATATTGAGGGCACTTTTGAGCCTGAGCTAATGTTTGCGATCGCTCAGCGTAATAAAATTGCCATCCCGTATAAATCTGTTGAAGAAGTTAAACAGGCCTATAACTTTCATAATCTTCAGTCGTTCCTGGATATTTATTATGCTGGTGCAGCTGTATTGATTCATGAACAGGATTTTTATGATCTGGCGTGGGCGTATTTTGAAAAATGTGCTGAAGACCGGGTCGTGCATACTGAAATGTTCTTTGATCCACAAACCCATACCGATCGTGGTGTTGCTTTTTCAACCGTGATCAACGGCTTGCAAAAAGCCTGTGATGATGCCAAAGCTAAACTGGATATCAGTTCTCATCTGATTATGTGTTTCTTGCGTCATTTAAGCGAAGATGCTGCATTTGCAACATTGGAACAGGCCTTACCTTATAAAGACCAGATTATTGCAGTCGGTTTGGACTCAAGTGAAGTCGGGCATCCACCTTCAAAGTTTGAACGTGTCTTTGCTAAAGCGCGTGAAGCAGGTTTCTTGGTTGTAGCACATGCAGGTGAGGAAGGCCCGGCAGCCTATGTCTGGGAAGCTTTAGATTTGCTGAAAGTGAATCGTATTGATCATGGTGTACGTTCGGAAGAAGATCCGGCGTTAATGCAGCGCCTGATCGCAGAAAAGATGCCACTGACGGTTTGCCCATTGTCAAACCTGAAACTCTGCGTCGTGGATGATATGCAGCAGCATAATATCCGTCGCCTCTTACAGCAAGGTGTGCATGTCACGGTCAATTCAGATGATCCATCTTATTTTGGTGGTTATATGAATGACAATTTTATTGCCATTGCTGAAGCACTGGATTTAAGCAATGAGGAACTCAAGCAGTTGGCCATTAACTCATTTGAAGCCTCTTTTATTACTGATACTGAAAAAGAGCAATGGATCAACCAGATCCGTGCCCTGGTTTAAGTTTTTAAATAAAAGGCAGGGTTCGCTCTGCCTTTGTTTTTATAGATGGATATGAAATTGAAAAATATAATTCTGCTCATCAGTAGCGTGTTGATATCTGCTTGCTCAAATGCGGATATGACTTTGACACAGCGTACTTTAAAACCCGTGATTGAATACCAATGTGCAAAAGAATTGAAAGCATCTAAATTCTGGACTGCCTCGACCTATTTTATGCAGGATAAAAATAAAGCTGAACTTGAACAGAATGTCTGTTCATGTGTAGGTGAGCATGCACTCAAGGATATTCCGGCAAGCACTTTACTGAAAGCGACTCTGGATGAAGAAGTAAAGTCAAAACTCACGCAACAGGCTATTGCAAACAGTCTGAAAGGCTGCATGACCGAGTTCTTAAAATAAAATCAGCTTTGCAATGAAAGCTGATTGAGTGTGGTTTTGCAGATTATTTTTTAGAAGATTTGGATTGTCGGATCATGCTGTTGAGTACATGATCTTTATCGATAAAATGATGTTTCAGTGCTGCGAAAATATGTCCAACTAAAAGTAAGCCAACTGCCCAGGAAAGCCAGATATGCAGGGGTTTTACGATCGCGGTTACAGCCGGATTTTCTGCAATCAGTGTCGGCAGGTTAAATAAATATAGCACTGGTGCTGGATAGCCCAGACTCCAGCTATATAAACAGCCGGTGACAGGTAGAGCAATCAGCATAAAATACAAAGCCAGATGACCTGCATGTGCCAAAGTTTTCATCCGGGGTGACATAGTGTCCGGTAGTTCAGGGGCAGGATGGGTATAACTCCAGAAAATTCGCACAACCAACAGGAAAATAATGGTGGTGGCGATATTTTTATGCAGGGTGATGACATCGCCTTTAAAGCTGCCATCGACCTCATAACTTAAAAAATTCCCACTATAAAAACCAATCAGCCAGGCCGCAATAAAGATAACTGCCATGATCCAGTGCAACCATTGTGCCGTGCGCGTGTAATATTGTACTTTTTCCATGTGATTTTCGATTGCCCTCAAAGATGGATGCACCTTAGCAAAGGGCGAATCAGCCCAGCAATTCCAAATCTGCAACGCTATGGTGGCTTTCATGCAACATCCATTGAAATGGCTAGGTGCAGATTAAACATTCAGGATGATTTATAGATTTCTTATTCAGGTGAATTTCGGCACAATAGCGTCACGCTTCATATATGAATAAACAAGGAACAGATCTGTGAAAAAATTATTGGCTGCACTTGCTCCGCTTACTTTGGTTTTATCGGCTTGTGCAACAACAGGCAGCCCTGAAACGCAAACCACGACTCAACAGCTGGGTGGGGCTGCGCTTAAAATCGCGATCAATGCAAAATGTACGACTGAGCTGAATAATATTCCAGCATGGCAAACAGCTACACGTCTAATGACTACGACCCAAAAGCAGAATATCCAGACTGAAATTTGTGGCTGTGTCAGCGAAAAAGCACCCCAAAGCGTAACAGCGGTAGATTTGGCGACTGCAGCGATTGACCCGGCAGCACGTGCGACGATTGTCGGCAATGTGGTTGCAAAAACCATTAACGCTTGTGTAGCTGAAGCTGTAAACTAAGCCAAGATTAAATTGAAATAGGCTGACTGGTTCAGCCTATTTTTTATGGAAAAATAGACATGAAGATTGCGGGTGTAGATGAAGCAGGGCGTGGGCCATTAGTGGGTTCGGTGGTCGCTGCGGCAGTTATTTTGGATCCGAACAACCCGATTGAGGGTTTAAATGATTCTAAAAAACTCACTGAAAAGAAGCGTGAAAAACTTTTTATCGAGATTCAGGAAAAAGCGCTGGCATGGGCCATTGCTGAGGCTTCTGCGGCAGAGATTGATGAACATAATATTTTGCAAGCTTCTTTGCTGGCCATGCGCCGTGCTGTAGAAGCTTTGCCAGTTCAGCCTGAGCATGTATTGGTCGATGGCAACAAGATTCCACAGGGCCTTGCTATGAGCTGTGATGCCGTGGTGGGTGGTGATGCACTGCATGCTGAAATTTCAGCAGCCAGTATTCTGGCGAAAGTAACCCGTGATCATCAGATGATCGAGATGGACCAGAAGCATCCGCAATTTGGCTTTGCCAAGCACAAGGGTTATCCGACCAAGGCACATTTTGAAGCGATTGCCTTACATGGCGTGATTGATGAGCATCGTCGCAGTTTTGGGCCGGTAAAAAAGGTGATTGCAGCATTACAGCAGGGTGCAGAACTTTAAGTTTTATTTTAAATTATCTAAGTATTTAATATTTTTGTATAAAATTTAGACAAATTTAAAGCGGCTCAAAAGCCGCTTTATTCTTCGCACAAACATTAACGGTTAAAGTTATTTTGTGTCTGGCTATCGTCTTCATAAGAAGGTTGGTAATCTTGATCGATATGTTGAAGATGTTCATGCATTGCACGTTCATGCTGGATACGCTGGTAAATCTCTTCACGGTGCACAGAGACTTCTTTCGGAGCATTTACCCCGATACGAACCTGGTTACCTTTTACACCAAGCACAGTCACACTGACTTGATCACCAATCATTAAAGTTTCCCCGACGCGTCGAGTCAGAATCAGCATGTTTTTCTCCTTGCAAAATGCAAAACCTGCAATCTATTGAATGTAAAACAAAAAGCACAACCAAAAATTACAAAATAAGATCTGGATAGAAATTCTGTCATCTGGGTGAAAGATTTTAATCTATCTCAGCTGGTTAAAAATCCTCAGGCTTAATATAACAGAGCCACTATAAAAAAAACTATAGTGGCTCTGCATTTTTGTAGACTTTTATAAAATACTGTCAAACAATGACAATATTCTATCTTAACGCTTAAGCACGTGCGCTAGATTCGCCTTGTTCACGGTCTAAACCGAATGCGGTATGCAATGAACGAACCGCAAGTTCAAGATAATTTTCTTCAATGATCACAGAAATCTTGATTTCAGACGTCGAGATCATCAGGATGTTAATACCTTCATCTGCCAATGCTGTAAACATTTTGCTCGCTACACCGGCATGTGAACGCATACCGACACCTACGATCGATACTTTTACGATATCTGAACGGGTCGCAACTTCACGTGCACCAATTTCTTGAGCAGTTGCTTCAAGAATAGCTTTGGCTTTATTTAATTCGCCACGGTTCACAGTAAAAGTGAAATCAGTTGTACCATCTTCTTCAACGTTCTGGATAATCATATCCACTTCAACATTGGCATCACCAATCGGGCACAAAATTTTAGAAGCAATACCCGGTTCGTCAGGCACGCCTAAAATAGTTAATTTTGCTTCGTCACGGTTAAATGCGATACCGGAGATAATTGGCTGTTCCATATTGTCTTCCAATTCAGTCGTAATAAGTGTACCAACGTTTTGCTTAAACTCTTCGTCGAATGCGCCATCGTTGTCATTGTCGAAACTTGATAATACGCGTAAAGGCACCTGGTATTTACCAGCAAATTCAACTGAACGAATTTGCAGGACTTTAGAACCGAGTGACGCCATCTCAAGCATTTCTTCAAATGAAATACGATCAACTTTTTTTGCTTTTGGTGCAACACGTGGATCGGTGGTATATACACCGTCAACGTCGGTATAAATTTGGCATTCATCTGCTTTGAGTGCGGCAGCAATTGCAACACCTGAAGTATCAGAACCGCCACGCCCTAAAGTAGTGGTATTGCCATGTTCATCAAAACCCTGGAAACCGGCAACGACAAGTACGCGGCCTGCATCCAGATTTGAGTTCAGGACTTCAGTATCAATGGATTCGATACGTGCCTTATTGAATGAGCTGTCGGTTTTCATGCCAACCTGGCGACCTGTTAGTGATTTTGCTTCAACTCCAATTGAGTTCAGCGCCATTGCTAACATAGAAATCGTAACCTGTTCACCCGTAGATACCATTTGGTCTAGTTCACGTGGGTCAGGGGTTTCGGTAATGGCCTTCGCTAAAGCAAGTAGACGATTGGTTTCGCCACTCATTGCTGATACCACTACCACTACCTTGTGGCCGTGGTCATGCCAGCGCTTTACACGACGAGCAACATTTAAAATGCGCTCGGGAGTACCCATAGAGGTACCGCCATATTTTTGAACGATTAATGCCATAGTTGTTCCATATAAGCCATGACCCTGATGTACCTATCAGGGTCAGTTACACAAAATTGAAGTTTTATTTTGCTGCAAGCCAGGCAGTTAAATCTGCCATCACTGGAGCAAACTTCTCGTTAAGTGGCGCGCCACCTTGTGCCAAGTCAGGTTTACCACCACCTTTACCACCTAGCTCAGTTGCCAAATGTTTGATGATGTCACCTGCTTTAATAGAAGCAGTAAAGTCTTTTGCTACAGATGCGATCAAGCTCACCTTGTCACCCTCTACACCTGCCAGAACAATCACTGCATTTTTTAATTTTGATTTCACACCGTCGTGCAGGTTGCGTAGTGCTTTTGCATCCATGTTTTCAACAGTTGTAATCAAGGTTGCACGACCTGCAATGCTTTGAACTTGGCTTAGAAGTTCACCAGCTTGCAGGCTAGCAAGTTTTTGATTGAGTTGTTCGATCTGTTTCTGCAAGCTCGATGCAGTATCAACCAGTGCTTCAACTTTTTCTAAAGTCTGGTCTTTTTGCGCTTTGAGCAAACCGTTAATCGTATTGATATCGCGATCGGCTTTTTGCGCAACTTCAACTGCTTTAGTGCCTGTTACTGCTTCAATACGACGTATACCGGCTGCCACACCACCTTCAGAGGTGATTTTGAACAGACCGATATCACCGGTACGTTTTACGTGAATACCACCGCAAAGTTCGATTGAGAAGTTTTTCTCTTCAATCACTGAACCCATAGACAGTACACGTACTTCGTCACCGTATTTCTCGCCAAACAGCATCATCGCGCCTTTAGCTTTCGCAGACTCGATATCCAGAAGTTCAGTAGACACCGCAGTATTGGCAATCACTTCAGCATTGACCAAACGTTCAATTTCTTGCAGCTGTTCAAAGCTTACAGGTTGGTCATTGGCAAAGTCAAAACGTAACACATCAGATGCAACCAATGAACCTTTTTGCTGTACATGTGAACCTAAAATTTGACGTAACGCAGCATGTAGCAGGTGAGTCGCAGAGTGGTTGCGCGCAGTTGCTGCACGAATATCTGCTTTTACTGTTGCTTCTACATTTTGAGTAACTTTCAAGTTACCCATCGTCACGATACCTTGGTGTACAAATGCGCCACCAGATTTTTTGGTATCTTGAACTTCGAAAATACCAGTATCGTTTTTGAAGAGTCCTGTATCACCGATTTGACCGCCGCTTTCTGCGTAGAAAGGTGTTTGGTTGAGTACGATCAGTGCTTCATCGCCTTCAAACACTTCATCAACTTGCTCGCCATCTTTGTAGATTGCGATGATTTGACCTTCACCTGCAGTTGCGTCATAACCATCAAACTGAGTTTCGCCTTCAACTTTAACTACGCTGTTGTAGTCGATCGCGAATTTACCTGCATCACGTGCGCGTTGACGCTGTGCAGCCATTTCAGTTTCGAAACCAGCTTCATCAATGGTTAAGTCACGTTCACGTGCGATGTCAGCAGTCAAGTCAGTCGGGAAACCATAAGTGTCGTAAAGTTTAAATACCACTTCGCCCGGAATCACAGAACCTTTTAACTGTGCCAATTCGCCTTCAAGCAATTTCAAACCTTGCTCAAGTGTTTTGGCAAATTGTTCTTCTTCTTTAAGAAGTTGTGCTTCGATACGTGCTTGTTGAGCAGCAAGTTCAGGGTATGCATCGCCCATCACTTCGATCAGTGGCTTCAACATTTTGTGGAAGAACGAACCAGTCGCACCTAGTTTGTTACCGTGACGTACTGCACGACGAATGATACGACGCAATACATAGCCACGACCTTCGTTCGATGGGTTTACGCCATCAGCAATCAGGAAGCAGCATGAACGTGCATGGTCAGCAACAACTTTAAGTGAAGCAGGGTATTCAACTGGTTTGTTTTCTGCTTGTGCTTTTGCTTCAAGTTCAGACGTATCTAAACCAATAATTTCAGCAGCAGCTTTTAGCAAGTGCTGGAACAGGTCGATTTCGTAGTTTGAGTTAACGTGCTGAAGAACAGCTGAAATACGCTCCAAGCCCATACCTGTATCCACAGAAGGCGCTGGAAGAGGGTGTAATACGCCATCCGCAGTACGGTTGAACTGCATGAAAACGTTGTTCCAGATTTCAATGAAACGGTCGCCATCTTCTTCAGGAGAACCCGGTAAGCCACCCCAGATATGATCGCCATGGTCAAAGAAGATTTCAGAACATGGACCACAAGGACCGGTGTCACCCATTGCCCAGAAGTTATCTGATGCGTATTGACCGCCTTTGTTGTCACCAATACGAATAATGCGTGAAGCGTCTAGACCGATTTCTTTGTTCCAGATGTCAAAGGCTTCATCATCGGTGTGGTAAATGGTTGCATAGAGTTTATCTTTAGGAAGACCAAGCCATTCTTCGTTAGTCAAAAAGTCCCAGGCAAATTTGATCGCATCACGTTTGAAGTAATCACCAAATGAAAAGTTACCTAACATTTCAAAGAAAGTGTGGTGACGTGCTGTATAACCCACATTGTCCAGGTCATTGTGCTTACCACCTGCGCGCACGCATTTTTGTGACGACACTGCACGTACATAATCGCGTTTTTCTAGACCTAAGAAGCAATCTTTAAACTGGTTCATACCAGCATTGGTGAACAGCAAAGTTGGGTCATTGGCAGGTACTAGAGAACTCGACGCGACACGTGTATGCCCTTGCGATTCAAAGTAACGCAAAAATGCTTCACGAATTTCAGCTGATGTCATAAAACGAGTACTCACAACCAAGTCACTCCATAATTTCCGATTTGGCTAAAACACCACAGTCTGACAAGCATACAAGAGCTCTGCTGCAATGCGGGGCTTAAAAATTTAAAACGCCAAATTATAACGGAAAAAGCAGTATGCACCAATCATTTTAAAACCAATTGCGAAGGATTTATTTACTCAGGTTTTTTGCTGAATAATTAAATTGAATTTTCCCGAAGCAGAATCTGTGGATATCCATCACATTAAAAAATAAACGGAATTTTAAATGGCTTGAATATAGACGAATGTATCAGAAATAAAATAATCGAAAATCAGTATTTTCACTGAAGTTTTTAATGTACGGCGCCAGAAATCCTTTAACATAGAAGAGTTTTAAAATAGGCATATAAAAGGTCGAGTCATGCAACGAGTGGCAATCAATGGATTTGGGCGTATTGGACGGAATGTACTGCGCGCATGGTTTGAAAACCCGAAAGATTTTAATTTTGAAATCGTTGCCATTAACGATATTGCCGATGTTGAAACCCTGATCCATCTATTTAAATATGACTCGACCCATGGCCGTTTTCCGGGGCAGGTGGATCTCAGCTATGATGCTGAACATATCTATATGCATATCAGCTATCAAGATACTGCATTAAAAGTACAGGTTTTGTGTGAGTCGCATCCGGCTAAGTTGCCTTGGCAAAACTTGACGGTAGATGTAGTGCTTGAATGTACTGGGCTATTCCGTTCTCGTGAAGCCGCGACCCAGCATATTGGCGCAGGGGCGAAACGTGTGATTATCGGCGCAGCACCTTTTGATACGGTCGATGCCGCAATTGTCTATGGTGTCAATCATCATGAAGTCAAAGCATCGGACCAGATCATTTCCAGTGTTTCTTGTACTACGCAGGCTTTGGTGCCACTGGTCAAAATTATTGATGATGCATTTGGCATCAGTAGCGCCCTGATGACCGAAATCCATGCTGTTACGGCGGATCAGTCGGTACTGGATCATGCACATCGTGATTTGCGACGTGCACGTGCCTCGGGCCATAACATCATTCCGACCACTTCGAGCGCACTCGGTGCCTTAAAGCGTGTCATGCCAAAAATGGAAGATCGTATTGATGGTTATTCAATTCGGGTGCCAACCATTAATGTGGCCGCGATTGATTTGACGTTTGTCTCCCAGTCACCGATCACCGATCACAAGCTGAATGAAGTGCTGATCAAGGCTGCCCAGCAGGATTTTGCGGAAATCATGGCCGTGACGGATGAGCCATTGGTATCGAGTGATTTTAATCATTCCCCATATTCATTGATTGTGGATTTGACCCAGACTCTAGTCGTTGGGCATCAAGCCAAAGTCTTTGCCTGGTACGATAACGAGTGGGGCTATGCCAACCGTCTGCTGGATTTATGTGAATCATTTCATTAAGTTCGGGTTATCTAAACCTCAAAAGCACCGAGATACGGTGCTTTTTTCTTGCCTGTAAATATTCTGCAAGCCATGTTTTAAGAGAATTTGCCGGTAATTGATCGAAAATCAGGAATTGAGGCTGAATTATTTACGTTATCTGCAGCATTTTTCGTTAAGATAAAGACAATAAAATGAAATAAGAGCAAGCACATGATGGTGGTTTGGGGATTTATTATACTGCTGACTTTGGCGGTAATTTTTCTGATCTGGCTGCAGTTTAATCAGAGTGATGAGCCACGTAGCGTGGAAGGCGTGCCAGTCGAAGAAAAAATCGTGCATCTGGAAGAAAATTTAAAAAAGACCCTGGAAATCATGCAGGATCTAGCCAAAAAAATGCATGTGCAGCAGGAAGTGCTGGATCAGACCACAGCCAAACTTCAGCAGGTTGAATTGCAAAATGCCGAACTGGTCAGTTTGCTGACCAAAGTGGTTGATCCACAGAAATAAACAAAACCCCTTTAGAGATCATTTAAAGGGGTTTTTTTTGAGCATTAGACGATTAAAACTCTTAAAACTGCGGCAGAAACCATACTGATGGCGACGGTCGGTAATAATCCAAAACGTGTAGCGGCAAATAGCGTTAAAGCCAAGGCAATCAGGTCTGCAGGATTGTCGCGTACAAAATAGGGTGCAATCACTGAAATCAGCACGCAGCCGGGGACTACTTCCAGAATTTTACGCTGGCGCTGTGTCAGCGTTTTATTTTTTAATAAGACATAGCCCAAGATCCGGGTTAAATAGGTGGTCGCAGCAATCAGAATAATGGCCACCAAGGTGCTCATCTGGATCATGTTTGATCCTCTTGAATCAGAAAAAATGCCGAAGCTATTCCAGACAAGGCACCAATCGGCACATACCAGCCCGCAGGTAAATATAAATAAGCCAAAGCGGCACAAACTAAACTGACCAGCCATGGCCGGGCAGCCTCAAAACCTTTCCACATACTTCTCAGTAACACCAGAAATACAGCAGGAAAGGCCATATCGAAACCAAAACGGTTGATGTCGCCTAATACAGGTCCAAGCATGGCGCCGAGTGTGGTAAATCCGACCCACATCAAGTACAGGCAAAAACACAGGCCAGCATAATAAGGCAGGCTAAAAGCAGCACGATAACCCAGTTGCGCCTGTTTCCTTTGTGTATCAGCCAGACCGAGTGCCCAGCTTTCATCAACCATAAAAAACAGCGCCGGAAAAACTTTACGATTCGGGAGATACTTTAAATACGGTACCAAACTGGCGCCCATCAACAGATGTCGGCTATTTACCAGAAAGGTAATGAACATCAGCATGAGTAAATTTGGTGGACTGCCCCAGACCTCCAAAATGGCAAATTCAGAACCGCCGGCAAAGTTCAAACCTGTCAGTAATAGCACTTCGAGTAAGCTGAAATTCTTCTGTACCGCCGTCGCACCCAGCACCAGCGCAAAGGGGATAATTCCTAAAAGCATGGGAATAGAATCTTTCATGCCACGTTGAAATTCGCTGAAATCGGTAGGGACAACCACCGCTGCGGTGCTTTGTCTGAACAAAAGCATGGAAATGACCTGGGTGCTGCAAAACTAGACCATATTTTATGGCGATATTCAGGCTATTTGCTGTTGTAATGAAAGAGGTTTGAGTTTTATTTGAAATTAAATTGCGCTAAATTAAGTTTAAGAGGTTTTAAATGCCAAAGCATAGATATGGATCAAATAGATAAACGCATTTTGCATGAGCTGCAAAAGAATGGAAAACTGCAAAATAATGAACTGGCTCAATTAATTGGCTTGTCACCGTCACCCTGTTTAAGACGGGTAAAACAGCTGGAAGATAATGGCGTGATTGAGCAATATGTCGCACTGCTGAATCCACAAAAGGTCAATTTGGCGATGAGCGTGTTTGCACGCGTCTGGCTCAAGTCTCAAGAAGCTGCTGTGGTCGATCAATTTGTCGAAGCGATCAAGGAAATGCCAGAAGTCGTCGAGTGCCAGTTAATGGCAGGCGATTGTGATTTCTTTTTAAGAATTGTGGTGGCTGATCTGGATGCCTATCGTAAATTTCAGATTCATCATTTAACCCAAATTCCCTGCATTCAAAGTGTAAAAACTGAAATTCCATTGCAAACGGTTAAAAGCACGACTGCATTGCCTTTGGTTTAATGCCGGATTTTGTCATGCTATTTGTTTTAAATGTGCATTAAAACGCTGATAGTTGACACAATTGTTGTTGATTTCATCAGGTAGCGAAAATTATAAAATTTGCGATGCACAGCCAAAACTATCGTGCTAGACTAGGAGAAATCGGGTGTGCTCCCGATTTTTTTATGCGGATTCGTTCCGCGCTGACAAGAATTTAGGTTTACAACATGCCCATTTCAGAGACATGGTTATTACCTGATGGTGTAGCTGATGTATTACCAGAACAAGCGCAAGTTATTGAAAGTCTGCGCCGTAAATCACTGGATTTCCTTGCATCTCGAGGTTATCAGCTGGTGTACACGCCATTCATTGAATACATCGAATCTCTATCTTCTCTCTCAGAATCG
This sequence comes from Acinetobacter lwoffii, assembly GCF_024129855.1. Lineage (GTDB taxonomy): Bacteria > Pseudomonadota > Gammaproteobacteria > Pseudomonadales > Moraxellaceae > Acinetobacter > Acinetobacter lwoffii_L. The sequence goes on along the minus strand of NZ_JAMXXC010000025.1, from coordinate 28,937 downwards.
AATCAAGATTTAGACTTAGCCACTTTTAAAGTAATCGATCAGCTTTCTGGTCGTTTGCTTGGTGTGCGTGCCGATATGACACCACAAGTGGCTCGTATTGATGCGCATGTACATCCAGTGGAAGGTGTAGCACGTTACTGCTATGCAGGAACCGTTCTGCATACCAAGCCTCGCGGTTTTAACACTTCGCGTGCGCCACTACAGTTAGGTGCGGAGCTATTTGGTTCAGACAGCATCGATGCCGATGTAGAAATGGTCGACTTGATGATCAGTCTGATTCAGGAAACAGGTCTGGCAGATGGTATTCATCTGGACTTAGGTCATGTGGGTTTATTCCGCAGTCTGGTGGCTCAAGCCGGCTTAAACAAAGTCGCTGAACAGCAATTATCTGATTTATACCAGCGTAAGGCTTTGCCAGAATTAGAAGAATTCACGGCAGACCTGAAATTTGGTCAGGATTTCTATGCACTTGGACGCTATGCCAGCGACCTGGATGCATTACAAGCGCATTTAAGTGCTGAAGTGTTGGAAAATCCAGCATTTACGCAGGCTTTTAATGTCTTGCAAACCACCAAAGACGAAGTTCAAACCCGTTGGCCAAACTTGAGTATTGGTATTGATGTGGTTGAATTACGTTCATACCATTATCATACTGGCTTGATGTATGCAGTCTATGCACCGAACCGTGCAGCTGCACTGGCACAAGGTGGCCGTTATGATGGCATTGGTGAGCATTTTGGCCGCGCGCGTCCGGCAACCGGTTTCTCTTGTGACTTATATGCTTTAAGCGCAGGTCAGTTTGATGCGGTACAGGTCGTGGTTGCACCTAAAGGCACTGATGCAGAACTTCTGAATGCGATTCAGAACATTCGTGCACAAGGCTTAAGTGTAATTCAGTTACTGGGTAATGATGATTTAAACTCGATTCCATATGCAACGCACCAGCTGGTGAATGCGAATGGTGAGTGGACAATCAAAACGATTTAACTGCTTGGCTCAGTGTTCATGTCGCTGAGCGGGGCTTTCAACTTTAACAGCATGATGTAATGAGGCTATTATGGGCAAGAATGTTGTGGTACTTGGTACCCAATGGGGCGACGAAGGTAAAGGTAAAATCGTCGACCTGCTCACAGATCAAGCGGCAGCGGTAGTTCGTTATCAAGGCGGACATAACGCAGGTCACACTCTTGTGGTTGGTGGTAAGAAAACTGTCTTACACCTCATTCCATCAGGTATTTTACGTGAAAACGTATTGTGCTTAATTGGTAACGGTGTTGTTCTTTCTCCTGAAGCGCTCATCAAAGAGATGGACATTCTTGAAAAAGAAGGCGTTCCTGTTAAAGAACGTTTACGCATTTCTCCAAACTGTCCATTGATCCTTCCGAACCACATCGCACTTGATCAGGCGCGTGAGAAAAAACGTGGTAATGCGAAGATTGGTACGACAGGTCGTGGTATCGGTCCTGCATACGAAGACAAAGTAGCGCGTCGCGCAGTACGTGTTGCTGACCTGGTGCGTGGTGGTGAACATCTGACTGCTCAGTTAACTGAACTTCTGGACTACCATAACTTCCAGCTGACTGAATACTACGGTGTTGAAGCGGTTAAACTGGAAGACGTGCTGGCACTTTGCGACGAATGGCGTAAGGTTGTTGCGCCACTGGTTGTGGATGTGACCACGGAATTGCATAACTACCGTAAAAACGGTGACAATATCATGTTCGAAGGCGCGCAAGGTTCACTTCTTGACGTTGATCACGGTACATATCCGTATGTGACTTCTTCGAATACCACTGCTGGTGGCGTAAGCTCTGGTTCAGGTCTGGGTCCTTTGCACCTTGACTATGTACTGGGTATTACTAAAGCGTACACAACGCGTGTAGGTGCAGGTCCATTCCCAACTGAGTTGGTGTATGACGCTGCAAATGACACGGGTGATGCGATTGGTAAACACCTCGGTACGATTGGTAATGAATTTGGTGCCTCTACTGGCCGTCAACGTCGTTGTGGCTGGTTCGATGCTGAAATCCTACGCCGTTCAGTTGACGTAAACTCACTTTCTGGTATTTGCCTGACTAAACTTGACGTTCTTGACGGTTTAGAAGAAGTGAAAATCTGTGTGGGTTATGAAGCTGCAGATTCTGGTTGTGTCGGTTCTTCTGATGCGCTTGCATTCGAAACTTTAAAACCGATTTACGAAACTATGCCAGGCTGGTCTGAGTCAACTTTCGGTGCGAAATCACTGGATCAATTGCCAGAAGCTGCATTGAACTATGTAAAACGTCTTGAGCAATTGATTGAATGTCCAATCGACATCATTTCAACAGGTCCAGACCGTGAAGAAACGATTGTTCTTCGCCACCCGTTTGATGCTTAATCTTCATTTGATTAAAGCTTGAATGATAAAAACCCATTTCCGGATGGGTTTTTTTATATCCTGAATTTATGCAGCTATTTCAAGACTAAAGTTGCATCGGTAATGTAGCGTGATGTGCTTTAACATAGCGGTATATAAAGAAAGAAAAATGAGCTGCAGGATGCAAAAAAATATATCGGCGACCATGTTTTATTCATTGTTATTCGCGATGGGCGGGGCGCCAACAATTGCCATGATGATTATTCGTGCGCAAACCCAAAATCCCGAAGTGATTTATGCGGCGCTGATTGGTCTGAGTGTCATTATCGCCTGTGTATTAGTGCCTATTATTTTATTGCAAAATGCTTTTTTGTATTTCAAACGTAAAGACGAAGTGCTTGAACAGAAAATCAAACCGCTCAGTCAGGTTTACTTAGGCCTCAATATTATTTGTCTGATTTATTGGTTGGCGATACAGTATTTGGCTTAAAAATTACATAATTTATAAGAAGATGAATGAATTAAGCGTTTAGCTGCTGAACGCTTTCACTTATAATTTTTACAATGTAAATTGCCCTTAAGCCAAGGTGGAGTAAATTATAATGAAGAATAAACTTTTATTGAGTATGGCGGCTGCTACAGTCGTCACATTATCAGGTTGTACCACCATTGCCGATATGGCAGGGGCAGATACTGCGACCTTAAATGCATCTGCGAGCCAAAGCTATAATGCCATGGTCAATGATGCGAAGAACAAAGGTCAACTGGATACCAGTTCAGCGACCTATAAACGGATTAATAATGTATTTAACCGTTTGAAACCGGTTGCTAACCAGATGAATCAAACCGGTACGGCATTCCAGTGGCAATTGGCTGTGCTCAAATCTGACCAGGTTAACGCCTTTGTTGCGCCAGGTGGTAAGGTTGTATTCTATACGGGTATCGTGAATAAACTGAATCTGACCGATGCTGAAATTGCAGCGATTATGGGTCATGAAATGGTGCATGCTTTAGAAGAGCATTCTAAGCAGAAAATCGGTGCTCAGGCCCTGACTGATCTGGCCTTGGGTATTGGCTTAAATGCAGCAGGTGTGGGTCAAGGTGGTGCTGCAGCCGCACAATTGGGTAGTCAGATCGGGATTGGCTTGCCATACTCGCGTAATCTGGAAAGCCGTGCTGACCAAGGCGGTTTAATGCTGATGGCGCGCGCAGGTTATAACCCAAATGCAGCCATTACCTTGTGGGAAAAAATGAACAAACTCGGTGGCGGCAGTGGTGCAACCTTCCTCTCTACGCATCCATCGAATAGCCAGCGTATTGGGCAAATGCGTCAACAGTTACCAGCAGCTATGCAGATTTATAACCAAAACAAATAATCCAGTGATCATCCTCTGAAAGGAGATCTTGATCGGATTGAAAAGGCAGGGCAATGGCTCTGCTTTTTTTATAGCTAATTGGATGGTTAATATTCTGCGGGCTATTTTCAGGCAATAAAAAAGGCAAAGTCTGACTTTGCCTTTTTTCACTCAAGATCAGAAGATCTTAGTGCTGGTGACCGCCTACACCGTGTACGTGGCCGTGATCTAATTCTTCTTGAGAAGCTTCACGAACAGATACGATTTCAACTTCGAAAGTCAGGTCTTGACCAGCAAGTGGGAAGTTAGCATCAACAACAACATTGTCGCCTTCAACTGCTTTAACAGTTACGATTTGCACGCCGTCATCAGTTTGAGCTTGGAACTGCATACCTGCCTGAATGTTGTCTACGCCTTGGAACATTTGCGCAGGAACTTCTTGAACTAGGTCAGGGTTGTATTCGCCATAACCTTCAGCAGCAGGAACGTTTACAGTGAATTTTTCACCTACAGTTTTGCCTTCTAACGCATTTTCTAAACCTGGGATGATGTTACCTGCACCGTGCAAATAGGCAAGTGGTTCACCTTGAGATTGGTCGAGAGTTTCACCCTCTGCGTTAGTCAATGTGTAGTGGAAAGAAACCACGAGGTTATTTGCAATAGCAGTCATGTTAATTGATCCATTCAATTTTTTAAGGGTACATCATAAAGTGAAATTGCATTTTTGTAGACTAAAATTAGCAAAAAAACGCAATTTGACAATTTTGTTGACGATTTTTTCATTGATTGGGCCAAATTCTGGAATTTCAATGCAATTTCAGCTTTGGAGAAATTTTTCGTGTAACAAAATCTTTTGCGGTGAGAATGCCAGCATGCGCATAACCATGAATGGTCGCCTGATGAATTCGATATAAAGAAACATACATCGATTTGGCAACAAAGCCTTGCACATTAACCTGACCGAGCAACTCGCCGACGGCTTTATTCTGGCTTAAGGAAATCAGTGAACCTTTGTCAGAAAATTTAAACATCGGTAAATAACTTTCTTCATTGACACGTGCTTTCAAGGCATTGGCCAGGAAATTGGCCTGTTGGCTAGCCACTTGTGCGCGTGGACCCAAGACCGGTTCATCTGCAGCAGGCTGGCAGTGAGCACAATCACCAAAAGCAAAAATGTCTGGATCAGATTTGGTTTGCAGGGTGGAGAAGACTTTCAAGCGGTGAATATTGTCTTTTTCCATATCTTGCAGTTGTGCCAAGACTTCAGGTGCTTTGATACCTGCGGCCCAGACTTTAATCTCGGCATCCAGACTTGAGCCATCTGCAAAATAAATTTTGTCTTCATCTACCTTGGCCACACGATGACTGGTAAGGACTTCAATACCGAATTTTTCCAGCTGTTGCATGGTATGTTCAGCAACTTTCGGCGAGAGCGCAGTCAAAATACGATCCGCCGCTTCAATTAAGGTAATTTTGACTTTATTTGGATCGACCTTGTTTAAGCCATATTTAAAGAAATTGTGTTTGGCCTCCACCAACTCGGCAGCCAATTCTACTCCAGTCGCACCGGCGCCAATAATCGCGATATTCAGTTCACGGCTCGAAGCTTCATGTTGAGCATTCAAGTAGAGATGCAACAGATCCTGCTGAAAGATATCAGCTTGTGGACGGCTGTCGAGAAAATGACAGAACTGTTTGACGCCTTCGGTATTAAAGTCATTCGAGGTAGAACCCAAGGCCAGTACCAGGGTGTCATAGTCGATGCGCTGGTTCTTCTTGGCTTGGGCTTTTTTGGAGAAATATTCTGTTTCTACCACAATCTGTTTCGCTTCACGATCCAGACCGGTAAATGTCCCCAAGACAAATTCATAATGATGTGCGGCTGAATGGGCAAAATAATTAGTTTCTTCTTCATGTGGATTTAAGGTGCCTGCGGCAACTTCATGCAGCAGCGGTTTCCAGATATGCGTCAGTTTTTGATCGACTAAAACAATCTGCGCTTTGCCGCTTTTACCCAAGCTCTCACCCAGCTGAGTTGCCAGTTCCAGACCACCGGCACCACCACCCACAATCACGATTTTATGTGCTGTCATATATGATTAACCTGTTTATTTTTTTAATAAAAATAAGAGAAATAGAGAGAAAATATACTATGGCATGGGCCAGATCGCGTCTTGGTTAAAATTGTTATACACATTACAAAACGTAGCAATTCTGTGAGGGCAGGTAAGTGTTGCTGCTTTGAGAAAGCAATGGGAGGGTGAGATTAATAGGCGGGAAATCTGCTAGAAGATCAGCGAGTAGATCTTCTAGCTTAAAGGAAAATTACTTGAGATTTAGCGCTATTATCTATCTAAAGGATAAAGCTTTACGCTTGGCGTATTGTCTGAAAACAAACTAAATAAGCCTTGTAGCCAGCTAAAGAATTTCTGAAACAGATTGGCTTCTTCAATTTCGACATGATCTTCAATTTGAATAGTGCGAATCAACTGATTATTCTGATAAACCTGAATGGTGGCCAAAGGCATCATGGTGGCCAAAGGCGCAATAAGTTCAGAAGCCTTCACTTCAACATTGATATGAGTCTGAGTTTCCTGAAGTGGCTCGATACTTTTTAAAACGCCATCACCAGTATTCAGCATGACACGCTGATGCGCCTGGTCAAACTGATTCAGGTCAATACTGTAGCCCTGATCATATAAAGAAGTGGTAATGATCTGCGGTTGTTTGGTTTGTACCTTAAACATTTTTAAGGTGGATTTGATCACAGGCAATTCAGCCAGTAGCTGTTGATCTTTGATCGCTACCTCATTGCGGGTATAGGTATAAGCCAGATTCATCAGCTTATGTGATACTTCAGCGCGTTTTGCTGCACTTTTAGTACCCAGCACCACCACAATCAGACGGCGATTTGGCATTTCAAAATCTGTGGTGACGCGATTGGCTGTCAGCGCCAGATTATAGCCCGCTGCACGGGTAAAACCGGTTTTTAAACCATCTACTGTAGGATCGACCTGAAGCACACGGTTGGTCGCACGATGAAAATACTGATTGTAGGTAAAGCTTGGCTGCTTGGAATAATACAGATAATCCGGAGTTTCATTCACCACCGCCATAGACAGTCTGGCTAAATCGGCGGCAGTCGAATAATGCTCAGGCATGGTAATACCGGCCGGATTCTGGAAATTGGTATGTTGCATGCCCAGTGCTTTGGCTTCCTGATTCATACGTTCAACAAACTGCGGAATACCACCCGAAATTTTCTCAGCCAGCGTCACCGCGGCATCATTGGCAGACATGATAATTAAGCCCGCCAGAAGCTGATCGACTGAAATCAGATCACCTTCTTTCAGGTACATCTGTGACTCATCCCACATCACGGTTTTAACCACAGAGGTCGCGGTTAACACTTCATTTTTATTTAATTTTCCGGCCTCAATTTCCTTTAAGGCAATATAAGCCACCATCATTTTGGTCAGCGAAGCCGGAGCACGCTGAACGTCGGCATTGTGCTCTGCAATGACTTGACCAGACTGTGAATCCAGAATGGTCCAGGCTTCAGCTTCAACGCTTTCAGGCACAATATTGAGTAGGGCAGCATGTGAAAATGCGGAAATAAATAAACTGAAAACCGCAATCAGTGAGATGATGTATTTCAATGGTGTTCCTTGATAACCCGCTGGGTGTTGAACGATTTAATTTTCACGCATGCTATGCCTTTTTTATACAGATAGCTAGTCGTAAATGTAGACAAATAAGACAGCTAAACCATACTGGCTTAAAAAATGCTAAGCTAAGCTATATCTCATTTATTTTAATTTTATATCGTTCATTATGTTGCATTATCAAATTGAATTTGACGATTATCGTCAGCATCTTATTCACGTGACTGTTCGTTTTCTTGCGGACCCGACACAAGTCCTGTCATTGCCGACTTGGATTCCGGGCAGCTATCTGATTCGAGAGTTTTCCAAGCACATTGAAGCGGTCAAAGCCTATGATGAAGATGGGCGCCAGTTACAGATCCAGAAATTTGAAAAAAATAAATGGCGTTTATTCAATACTGATCATGAACTGATTACAGTTGAATATGATGTCTATGCCTATGACCTGTCCGTTCGTGGTGCATATGTGGATCAAAATCGTCTCTACGTGAACCCGGCTTGTGCATGTCTGGGGCTGGAAGGTCAGGAAAATAAAGAAATTGAACTGGAAATCTTCCTGCCAGATGAATTGAAGCATTTTCAATTGGCAACAGGAATGCAGGCTAAAAGTCTGGTCAAAGGCCGTTTCACCCTGAAAGCTAAAAACTATGCCGAACTGATTGATGCGCCATTTGAGCTGGCAGAACAAACCCGTTTCAGTTTTGAAGCAAATGGTATTCCACATGAGTTTGTGGTGTCAGGCAAACACGCGATGAATGCGGCGCGTATGCAGCAGGACATTGAAAAAATCTGTGCTACAGAAATTTCAATGTTTGGTTCGGCGCCGTTTACAGACTATACCTTTATGACCATGGCAACTGGCAATAGCTATGGCGGTCTGGAGCATCCAAATTCTACCAGCCTGATTTCACCACGTGATGACTTGCCGAAAGCCAATGAGCCAGAAGAGCCATCTAAAGATTATCAGCGTTTCTTGGGCTTATGTAGCCATGAATATTTCCATTCATGGTTGGTGAAATTCATTCGCCCTGAAAACTTCGTCAATTATGATTTAAACAGAGAAGGCTATACTTCTTTGTTGTGGATCTTTGAAGGTTTCACCTCGTATTATGACGATTTGATCTTGCTACGCAGCGGCGTGATTAATCAGGAATCATATATTACTTTGTTAAAAGCACAGATTGACCGCTATTTGCAAAATCCGGGACGTGCGATTCAGTCAGTCTCTGAATCCAGTTTTGATGCCTGGGTGAAATTCTATCGTCAGGATGAAAACTCGAATAATGCGGGTACCAGCTATTATAACAAAGGCTGTTTAGTTGCATTGTGCCTGGATTTGGGTCTGCGTTTACGTGGTTCAAGTCTGGATGCCCTGATGCGTCGTTTGTATGAAAACGCTCAGAAGGGTGTTCAGGTACATGAACGGACAATCTTTGAATTATGCAAAGAGCTGACAGGAGATGATTGGTCAGAACAGATTAATCACTTGATCAATACCACAGATGAATTGCCGCTGGATCAACTCTTCCCTGAATTTGGTATGGCTTATAGCCTGAAAAATGACAAGTCTTTGCCATTCGGTTTAAAACTGGTAGATAAGCCGGAAGGTGTTCTAGTTCAATCTGCGCGTCGTGATGGGGTTGCTGTACTCGCTGGCCTTTCTGCCAATGATGTCATTATTGCAATTGATGGCTTAAAAGCAACGACCAAACTCATTGAAAGCTATGCAAAACAGCAAGGTACTTTTACAGTGTATGCATTCCGTCGTGATGAGCTGATGAGTTTTGAAGTTCAAGCCGCGGGTTCTGAACTGACCGAAGTTGAACTGAAAGTTGAAGATCAGGCCAAAGCTGAAAAGTGGCTTAAAGCTTAATTCAATTTCAAACTTTAAAACCGATGCTTAGGCATCGGTTTTTTTATTGACTAAATATCAACATGATATTTATTTAATGAGCAGTCAGGAAATTCCATTGAATTTAGCTTGCGATTTAATGATGCTGATTCCTCATTTGAATATCATAAAATGCTAGTACGACCATTATTGGCTTTGCGTTCTGCTATAGCAGTCAATGTATCGCAAAGACATCTTGGTCCTGATTAAACATCCGGTTAACTTGCTGATCCAATACAAATCTCCTTTTTTGAATACATTTTATTTTTTAGATCACTAAATATGAATCGTAAATGGCATTTCAATAAAAGAATAACAAGAAAAAAAAGGAAGGCCCAAAGAGGGTGGGCCTTAAGTGGGAGAGCTTAGTTGCCGCGATAGGTTGAATAACCATAGGGGCTTAATAGCAGCGGGATATGATAGTGATTGACTGAGCCATCTACTTCAAAAATCACCGGTACTTCCGGGAAAAAGCTGTTTTGCTTTTGGGTTTTAAACCAGTCACCAGTTTTAAAAGTCACTTTGTAGGTTCCTTTATCAAAGGTTTTATTCTCTGGGTACAGTGCTGTGATACGACCCTGAGGATTGGTCCTTGCTTGTGAAAGCTGTACCCATTTGCCATTTTTCTGTGTTTCCAGCGTCACTTCTACATTTGGAGAAGGCAAGCCATTTTCCAGATTCAGCACGTGTACACTCAGCGGATTCTGGGCAAAAGAAAGAGTTGCTGCAGTAGTGGCAAGAGTCGCGATTAAGATTTTTTTCATGTTGTGTTCCTCGTTGGAATGACGGAATAATGTTTAATCAAAGGAATAAAAAATTACTAATTAAAAGATATCAAAGCTGCTTTAAGGTGGTTTGAATGCCGCTATTGGCACATTGATGATCCTGTACTGAACCGCCCGCACCTGCGACGCCTACTGCGCCTACAATCTGGTTTTGGTAAATGACAGGGACACCACCACCCAGTAATAGCAATTCAGGCAAGCTATTCAGATTCTGTGCATCCGGATTTTTCTGGGCATTGCGCATAAAATCCAATGTGCTGGTTTTAGTTGAATACGCGGTGAAAGCTTTCCGTTCCGCTGCAATCAGGTTGTGAATGCCGACAGATTCATGGCGCTGGCTGGCCAGCAGGTTGCCACCTTGATCCAGAATAACGACTGCCGCCGGCTTAGCCTGTTTCTGGCAAGCAAGCATGACGTTGCTGGCCATGAGCTTTGCCACTTCTAGCGACATGACTGGCGCCGTTTTAAATTCTGCATGCGCCAGTGAGCTGAGTAGTAATACGCTGCTGAGCAAGGCCATGCTTGTGTTGGCGATTGAAATTTTCATGGTTATCTTTCATGCAATTGGCTACTGGGGCTATCTTAGAAAAAAATCCGCCAGTACAGCATGACAATCAGATTACCAATTTGTAATCTAGAACTAGCTAAAAACAGCTAAACTACTGACATGCATATTTTAATTGTAGAAGATGAAGTCAAGATTGCTGAATATCTGGCAAAAGGACTGAATGAGTCAGGTTATAGTACGACCATCGCAGAAAATGGCGTGCGAGCATTATCGTGTTTGCAGCAACAGTCTTTTGATCTGGTGCTGCTTGATGTGATGCTGCCGGACCTGGACGGCTGGCAGGTATTACATACCCTGCGAACTTTTAGCCAGATTCCGGTATTAATGCTCACTGCACGTGATCATGTGCTAGATCGGGTGAAAGGACTGGAGCTTGGTGCTGATGATTATCTGACCAAGCCTTTTTCCTATATTGAATTACTGGCCCGAATTAAAAGTCTGTTGCGCCGTGTGCCGCGTCTGGAGCAGGAGGCCTATCAGGTTTCAGATCTGGTATTGAACCGCTTAAAGCATGAGGTTTACCGTAATGGGCAAAAGATCGACTTGAGCCAGAAAGAATTTGCGCTGTTGCAATTGTTAATGGAACATCAGGGCCAGGTGATGACCCGGAGCCAGATTGCGTCAATGGTCTGGAATATCAATTTTAATACTGATACTAATGTGGTCGATGTGGCTATTCGCAGGCTGCGTAGCAAAATTGATGATCATTACACGCCAAAACTGATCCATACCGTACGTGGCATGGGTTATAAGCTAGATGAATATCCATGAAAAACCCTGTGTTATTGCCGTTGGCAACACGATTGAGTATTGCATTTGCACTGGTGTCTTGCGTGGTGTTTCTGAGTGTGGCGTTGCTGTCTTATCAAAATATGCAACAGATGATTCAGACCCAGCAGGATCAGGCGCTGGCTGCGCGTATTTCCCGGATTGAGATTTTTCTTGAAGATGCCCAGAGTTTCAAACTTCTGGTCCAGCATCCCAAATTATATGAAAATATGCTGGGACAGGAAGATAATTTACTGCTGCTGCAGCATCAGAATAGTCGTCTGATCGAAATCAATCCTTTGCAGGTTCATATTCCGGCATTGCATTATTCTTCCAAATTACAGTTTCAGAATAATCAGGCTGAACATCCTTCAACACGTCTGGCTTTTAAACAGGTGCAGTTTGATGGTCGCAGCTACCAGCTGGTAGCGGGTAAACAGTTGGCAGAAGGACAAAGGGCACTGGCAACCTATTTATCAAAACTGGTGCTCTATAGTCTGCTTGGTATATTGCTCTCGACCTTTATGGCCTGGCTGGCTGGACGCTATATTCTCAAGTCAATGCGTCAGCTGATGCTGGCGACAGCACAGGTCAATATTCAGCAGCCCAATCAGCACATTGATGTTCAGAGTAATACGCTTGAGGTGCAAGAGCTGAGTCAGGCCATGAACGATATGCTCGGTAATATTCAGTCTGCATATCAGCAGTTGGCACGTTTTTCTGAGGACATTTCGCACGAACTTCGCACGCCATTAAACAATCTAATCGGGCAGACACAGATTCTGTTATCGCGGCCGCGCGAGCCTGCTGAACTGGAAAATCTGCTCTATTCCAACCTGGAAGAATATGAACGCCTAAGCCAGATGATTGAAAGCATGCTGTTTATCGCGCGGGTAGAGCATGGTGGATTTACGGTTGAAAAACAGCATTTCAATCTGAATGAGATGCTGCAAGAATTACTTGAGTACTTCAGTTTTCTGGCCGAAGAAAAGCAGATGCATTTAAAAATTAATGTTCCAGCAGATTTAAGTCTAACTGCCAGCACCGCATTATTACAGCGCGCTGTTGCCAATCTGATCAGCAATGCCATTACTTATGGTCAGCCAGGGAGTGAGATTAGTGTGTCGGCACAGCGACTGAATCATCGCATCAAAATATCGGTGCTGACGCCAGAGGTATGGGTTGCAGATGAGCATCATCCGCATTTATTTGACCGGTTTTATCAGATAGATGACAGCCGACATGAAAAAGCCCAGACGGGTGGTCTGGGCCTTGCCATTGTGCAGTCGATTATGCAGCTCCATCAGGGGGGAACAACTGTAGAAAATACGCCGTCTGGCGTGATGTTTAGCCTGTCACTACCTGATGAATAGGCTGGGCTTTAACCACGACCCCGGCCGCGACCACGTGGTGCCTTGGTATTTGGACGAGTAGTACCATTGGTGCGACGTTTCGGCTTTTCACTTTCATCCATTTGCCAGATACGCTTGGTTCCAGACTTCTTCACAGAACCATCTTTATTTTTACGAACCATTGGCTTACCGCCCGTACCACCCGGCTTTTTCACATAAGAACGTGAACGGTATGGTTCTTCCGCAGGAACATTCTGGAAGTCCGGATAAAGTAAGGGTTCAATTTCTCTGGTCTCACCCGGTTGCAATCCCATGCGAACCAAATCAATCTCACCAATTTTGGTACGGATCAAACGCAGTGTAGGGAAGCCGACAGCAGATGTCATACGACGAACTTGACGGTTACGACCTTCACAGATCGAAATCTCAACCCAAGATGTTGGAACAGAGGCACGGAAACGTACAGGAGGATTACGCTCCCATAACCATTCAGGTTCAGATACTTTTTCAGCACGTGCAGGAAGCGTTATGCCATCTTTCAGTTCAACGCCTTTACGAAGCTGCTCAAGAGCTTCTTCAGTGACATCACCTTCCACTTGCACCATATAAGTTTTAAACTTTTTATTGGCAGGATTGGTGATATATTGGTTGAGACCACCGTGATCGGTGAGGAAAACCAGACCTTCTGAGTCCATGTCCAAACGGCCAGCAAGACGTAAATCTTTGTCGTTGACAAAATCAGCCATGGTTGGGTGCTTTTCATCCGCACGGAATTGGGAGAGGACGTCATAAGGTTTGTTTAGAATGACGATTTTCATAGGAAATAACTTCTATAATTACATTAATTTAAAAAATGTAGAGGTTTATTTAAAAGGGAAACTTAGTTATTTCCCGTATAAATCTCAAAAACAACAAATCTGGATTAGAATATTATGCGTTAAGAACAGTTGAAAGTATTGCCTAATTGGCAATTATTTTAGATTTGTCAGCGGCATCCGGGAGAATACTAATAATGGGATATCAAAAAATCGTAGTACCTGTGGATGGTACCAAAATTACCGTTAATGCAGACCTGTCACTCAACGTACCAAATAATCCAATTATCCCATTTATCGAAGGGGATGGAATTGGTGCAGATATTACACCAACAATGCGAACTGTGGTAGATGCTGCTGTGCAAAAAGCATACGCTGGAAAGCGTTCCATCGAATGGATGGAAGTCTACTGCGGTGAAAAAGCTGAGAAAATTTACGGCACCTACATGCCTGAAGAAACCTTGGAAGCGCTTCGTGATTATGTAATATCAATCAAAGGTCCACTGACCACACCAGTTGGTGGCGGTATTCGTTCCCTGAATGTAGCCTTACGTCAGGAACTGGATTTATATGTCTGTGTACGTCCGGTACGCTGGTTTGAAGGGGTGCCTTCACCGGTGCATAATCCGGAACTAACCGATATGGTGATCTTCCGTGAGAATTCAGAAGATATTTATGCCGGTATTGAATGGAAAGCAGATTCTCAGGAAGCGAAAAAGGTTATCAAGTTTTTGAAAGAAGAAATGGGTGTAACCAACATCCGCTTTGAAGACAATTGTGGGATCGGGATCAAACCTGTCTCCAAAGAAGGTAGCCAGCGTCTGGTGCGTAAAGCGATTCAGTTCGCCATTGAAAATGACAAGCCGAGTGTGACCTTGGTGCACAAAGGCAATATCATGAAATACACCGAAGGAGCATTTAAAGAGTGGGGCTATGAGGTCGCATTGGAACGTTTCGGCGGTGAGCTTTTAGATGGTGGTCCGTGGGTTAAAATCAAAAATCCAAGAACAGGCAAAGACATTATTATTAAAGATGTTATTGCAGATGCCTTCTTGCAGCAAATCCTGATGCGCCCGGCGGATTATTCTGTGATTGCGACACTCAACTTAAATGGTGACTATATTTCTGATGCGCTGGCTGCGGAGGTTGGTGGGATTGGAATTGCACCGGGTGCCAATATTGGCGGTTCGATTGCAGTCTATGAAGCAACCCACGGCACAGCGCCTAAATATGCCGGGCAGGATAAAGTGAATCCAGGTTCGATTATTCTGTCAGCAGAAATGATGCTGCGTGATATGGGATGGACAGAAGCTGCCGACCTGATCATCAAGGGGATTTCGGGTGCGATTGCGGCAAAAACGGTGACCTATGATTTCGAGCGTTTGATGCCAGGTGCGACCTTGCTACGTTGTTCTGAGTTTGGTGAAGCGATCATTGCTAATATGGATGCCTAAAATTGCGATGCAATTTATGAGCTAAAGCCCGCAATTACTGCGGGCTTTTTTATAGTTTTATTTTCAGGAAAAGTCTGAACAGATAAAAGCTAAACGTTAAAATAAGTATCAGGCTGCAAGATCATGTAAGAAGTGTAATGAGCTTAAAAATGATTCGTTCTAAGCTGAATAACTTAGTAAAGACTGTATTACATTGACGTATTTGGATACAGCTCAGCGATTGGCTTATTTTGTATAAACGTTACAGTGATGAATGGAACTTCCAGTGATATAGAGACGTTTCTCCAAAGGAGTAAATCATGGCTAAAGCTAAAGCGAGACATAAGCAGGTCCAACAAAAAGACAAGCAGGACAATGCTCAGAATGAAGAGCAGCAACAGCAACAACAGCAACAACCATCGAAACCATCTCGTGCTAAAAAACGTAGATAATCTCCTATCCACCTAAAATAACAAAACCCTCATTTGAGGGTTTTATTATTTGAACGCTTGTATAAAATCATCACTAAAAATAACAGGATTGTGACTTTAAATTAGGCGGTTGTGATTAAGATAAAAGTCATCTATTTAATTTAATGCGAATATTGGTGAAATTTCTTCGGATTATAAGCTTACTGTTATCTATAGGTTTTCTACTAACTGCCTGTAAGCCACCGCCTTCAGGTGAAGCAGCAGGTTGGAAAAGCCCTTATCTGTATTGGCAATTACAGAGAGCCCAGTTAGAAGCTCCGCTACAGATTCCGGTTGAAGGCGTCAGAGTTGGTCAGATTAATGATACTTGGGGAGCAGCGCGTAGTGACGGTCGTAAACACGAAGGTACGGATATTTTTGCCAAACGCGGTACGCCAGTATTTAGCGCGACCCCAGGTATTGTGCGTAGGATTGGCACCAACAATCTGGGTGGAAAAATCATCTGGGTGACCGGTCCAAATATGAGCCAACATTATTATGCACATCTGGATGACTATGCAGAACATATTCAGGAAGGCGACTGGGTTGAGGCAGGTGAAGTCATCGCTTATGTGGGGAATACAGGTAATGCCAAAAATACCCCGCCGCATTTACATTATGGGATTTATTTAGGTGGGCAAGGAGCAACCAATCCTTATCCTTATTTAGTCCCTTCTCCATGAGCAGAAATTGGCAGAGTTTGTTGTTCAGATTTGAGTCTGACAGGACGTGTGTACCAGAACAATTGCAATGTTCCTAATAAAAGAACAAATGTGGCCAGTATGAACTGTTGATGATAGCTCAATCCAAAATATTGCAGCGCACTAAAGCTGAGTCCACCGATCAGCTGAATCGAGGCAAAACACAAGGTAGCAATACTCCAGAGCATTTTATAAGCCAGTCCATACAGTTGTAAAATGGTATAGGAGGTCAGGAAGACCACAGCCGGATTTAACATCCCGGTAAAAAAGGAAGAGCTAAAAGTGAGTAAGGGATAGGCATCTAGAGTCGCAATAAAAATAGCCACAATATAAAGACTATAAAGAATTTTCAGGGCAGCAAAATTACCCCATTTTCTGGCCAGCACATAAGCACTAAAGGCACCCAAGGCACTGCCTATTCCATACAGAATCCAGTTGAAATTAATCCAGAACAAGCTCAATCCCAACTGCTGGCTTAAATAATCAATCCAGAAGAGTGAATGCGGTATATAGGCGAATGCACTACACGCGTAGACCGTCAATAAACTATAAAAGACGCTATTCAAAGAGAGAGGAGAGGTAACTGCAAGAGCTTGTGTGGACAAATACGGCTTAAATTTCTGAATCAGTAAACTTAAAACGATACAGATAAGCAAAGCAAAACCGCATAAGATCAGCCATGCAGTTTGTATGGAAATTTGATCCAGATAAGGTAGAAACAGGGTCGCAATTAAAACGCCTAGTCCAATTCCGCTAAAACCAATAAAGTTGATTTTAAGACGGTCTTGAAGTTCACAGCACTGTGCAACCACACTCGGCGATAAGATCATCATCAGTCCACCGCTGATCCCGGAAATAATCCGCCAAGCGATATACCATACTTCAGAAAAACCAGAAAATGCACAGCACATCAGGCTGAGCATACCGGCAAAGGCTGAAATTTGAATATAGGTACTCATGCTGCGGTCTTGAGGCAGACGCATGGCCGTAAATGCACCGATTAAATAACCCAGCAAATTGGCACTGCCCAAGAGACTGGCAAAATCTGTACTCCAGCCAAAGGCTTCGCGTGTGCCAGGTAACAGTGCGGTATAAGAAAAGCGAAGAATGCCAATGCCCAAGCACATACTAAGACAGAGAAACAGGCTGAGCTTGATTGTGTTTGAGGACATCCGTGTACTCATGGAATTTTATGTTTGGTCAAAAAATAACATGAATCTTCATAATAAAGGGAAAAATTGCCTGAAAAGAAACCATTGAGTGCAGAAATTTGCTCAAAGAAACCGGTAAGATTTTTAAGATTTCATCAGTCAAAAGCCTGAATTTTTTCATAGAAATAAAAAACCGCGTCTCAACGCGGTTTTTTATATTGTCTATTTCAAGAATTAACGTATCTTGGCCAGGAAACGGCCAACACGGGTAATGGCTTCACGCAGTTCATTTTCAGCCGGCAGGAACACTACACGGAAATGATCCGGTGTTGGCCAGTTAAAGCCTGTACCTTGAACCAGAAGCACTTTCTCGGCACGTAACAAATCCAGCATCAGTTTTTCATCGTCCTGAATTGGATACACATTCGGATCCAGTTTCGGGAAACAGTACATTGCACCTTCAGGCTTGACACAAGATACACCTGGAATCTCGTTCAGCATTTCCCAGGCAATATTGCGCTGTTCATATAAACGCCCACCTGGGCGAATTAGGTCGTTAATTGACTGATAACCGCCCAGTGCAGTCTGAATCGCATATTGAGCCTGATGGTTGGCACACAAACGCATCGATGCCAGCATATCCAAACCTTCGATATAGTCTGCGGCACGTGCTTTATCGCCGGTAATGGCCATCCAGCCGGAACGGAAACCAGCAATACGATAGGCTTTAGATAAACCGTTAAACGAAACACAGAGTTGATCGCCAGCCAGAGCTGCTACAGCAACATGCTCGATTCCATCGTAAATAATTTTGTCGTAGATTTCATCAGCAAATAAAATCAGGTCATATTTCTTGGCCAAGTCGACGATTTGCTGCAACACATGACGTGGGTAAACCGAACCGGTCGGGTTATTCGGGTTAATAATCACAATACCACGGGTATTTGGCGTGATTTTGCTTTCCATGTCAGTAATATCTGGATACCAGTGATTTTCTTCATCACATTTATAGTGAATCGCTGTACCGCCAGACAGATTCACTGCTGCCGTCCAGAGTGGATAATCCGGCATTGGAATCAGCATTTCATCGCCATCATCCAGTAGACCTTGCATGGCCATAACAATCAGTTCAGACACACCATTGCCGATATAGACGTCATTGACGTGCATATCCAGGATGCCTTTTTGCTGATAATACTGACAGATCGCCTTACGCGCCGGGAAAATCCCTTTGGAATCTGTATAACCAATCGCATTCGGCAGGTTTAAAGCCACATCGTTGATAATTTCTTGTGGTGCTTCAAAACCGAATGGGGCAGGGTTACCAATATTTAATTTAATAATTTTGTGACCAGCTTCTTCCATCTCGATGGCCGCTCGTAACACAGGTCCGCGAATGTCGTAGCAAACATGATCAAGCTTGGATGATTTCTTGATTTCGCGAGGGGATTGGAAAGTGTTCGGCATTTTGATGTTCTCGGATGGAGTGGAGGTCACTTTTGCATAACGATATAAATAACTTTTAAATGTCTCAGTTGTGACTAGATCGAGATCATGTTCATCTCGAAGTAGTGCAACAATTTTTTCATGCGTAAATCCAAGCTGCTGATATTGTTTGATCACAGGCAGCAGATTTTTAAAAATTACGCTCTTTTTTTGCGACATTTTTTAATCCTGAGCAAATTTAGAGCTAAGAATACCATTAAATTTGCTCACTAAAAAACATTTAATGTAAAAATTGCTTACTTTTATTTTTATATTTGCTTTCTTTTTGCTTTTTTCGGCATTATATGTCTTTTGTAAAATGTTGAATAAAGACTAGAATTTTTAAAATGAATCACGTAAATATAGGATTATCCTATTTTAAATAGCAAGATAAAAAGGTATGTGATCATGGGAAAACTCAATAAATCAGACCGGGAATGGCAAAGAGAGTTATCACCTGAGGAGTTTCGCATTACGCGCGAGAAGGGAACCGAGCCAGCATTTACTGGAAAATACTGGAATACCAAGCAAGATGGCACCTATGTATGCCGTTGCTGCGGCACGCCACTGTTCTCGTCTGAAACCAAGTATGACAGCGGCTGTGGCTGGCCAAGTTTCTATCGTCCCGTCAGCAGTTCGGTGGTAGAAGAATTACCTGATACTTCACACGGAATGGTCAGAACTGAGATTGTTTGTCATCATTGTGACGCACATTTAGGGCATGTTTTCCCGGATGGTCCAGAACCAACGGGTTTACGTTATTGTGTCAACTCGGCTTCTTTGGACTTAGAAACACAAGAAAAAAATGATGAGGAAACCTATCCATGACTAACATTTATCAGTTTGAAGCTGAATTGTTAGATGGCAAAAGCAAGCCACTTGCAGATTATGAAGGCAAGGTACTTTTGATCGTCAATACAGCGAGTAAGTGTGGTTTTACCCCACAATTTTCAGGATTAGAAAAACTTTACGAAAAATATAAAGATCAAGGTCTGGAAATTTTGGGATTTCCATGTAACCAGTTTGGTGGTCAAGATCCAGGTTCCAATGAACAGATTGGTGAATTTTGTCAGAAAAATTACGGCGTATCTTTCCCGATGTTTTCCAAGGTGGATGTCAAAGGCCCTGAAGCGCATGCCATTTTTCGCTATTTAACTAATAATTCCAAAGGTATTTTAGGCAATGGAATTAAATGGAATTTTACCAAGTTTCTGATTGGTCGTGATGGCAAGGTGTTGAACCGTTTTGCACCAACCACCAAGCCTGAAGATCTTGAAGATGAAATTGCCAAAGTATTGTAATCATTAGTGTCATATTCTCAGTATGAGATAAAAACAGAATTCATCTAGTGTTAATTAAAAAACCCACTTTAATTCAGTGGGTTTTTTAGTCATGATTAAAACTTAGAGAATAGCTTTCAGGCGTTGAATGACTTCTTCACATTGCGCCAGATCGGCTACGAGTGCCAGGCGTACATGATTTTCACCCGGATTACCCTGTTCAGTATCGCGGGATAAATAACGACCCGGAAGAACTTTAATATGTGCTTCTTCCATCAGGCGTTTGGCAAAGGCTTCATCATTGTCGACTTTTAACCAGTAATAGAAACCTGCATCCGGTTTTTTGAGTGGCAGCAGGTGACCGAGTTCCTGTTGAAATAAATCAAACTTGGCACGGTATTGCACCCGGTTTTCTTCCACATGCGCTTCATCATCCCAGGCAGCAATCGACGCCAGTTGATGTTGTACCGGCATCGCCGCACCGTGGTAAGTACGATATTGCAAATAAGGTTTTAACAGGCTGGCATCACCAGCAACAAAACCTGAACGCATGCCCGGGAGGTTAGAACGTTTAGACAGTGAATGGAACACCACACAGTTTTTATAGTCATCCCGGCCAATTTCAGCACAAACTTCCAGTAAACCTACAGGTGCCTGATCAAACCACAGTTCCGAATAGCATTCGTCTGAAGCAATCACAAAGTTGTATTGATCCGACAGGGCAATCAGTTTTTTAAACTGTTCTTTGGATAGCACTGCACCGGTTGGATTGCCCGGGGTACAGACAAATAGCAATGCTGTTTTTTCCCAGACTTCTGCTGGAACCGCATCAAAATCACCAAGGTAGTTATTTTCCTCAGTACAGTTGATGAAATAAGGTTTGGCACCTGCGAGCAGTGTTGCGCCTTCATAAATCTGATAAAACGGATTTGGCATCACCACATAAGGTGCATCTTCACGATTCACCAAAGCCTGTACAAACGAGAAAATCGCTTCACGTGTACCAGAAACAGGCAGGATATTGCTGTCTGCACTGATGCTATTTAGCTTAAAACGGCGCGTCAGCCATTGGGCAATACTTTCACGTAGCTCCGGCAGGCCTTTACTGTTTGGATATGTCGACAAATGTTTGAAGTTATCGATAATCGCTTGTTTCACAAACTCCGGTGCAGGATGCTTCGGTTCACCAATCGACAGGGGAATTAAAGGCATATTTGCAGGCTGGATATCCGCAAAAAGCTGATTTAACTTTTCAAACGGATAAGGGTGCAGTAGAGACAAGCTAGAGTTCATGAATAAGTAACCGCGTTTTAATGTGAGTGTTGACTACAAACCTGATGAGAGGCTTCATCCAGTGCAGTTTTAAGTGCAGCTGCAAATTCAGCAGATTCTTCAGGTGTCATAGGGTTGCCATCTTTTTTGGTGACAAAAAATATGTCTTCGGCACGTTCGCCAAGTGTAGCAATTTTGGCAGAGTGGATATCCAGGCCTTGCATCATAAATAAACCACCGATTTTGGCAAGTAAACCAGGATGATCGAGAGTAGCGATTTCGACCATATTTTGATTCAAGGCAGGATTGATACTAATATCGACTGTATTTTCAATATCGAAATGACGTAATTGACGCGGAATCCGGCGCTGCATCAGGCCCGGATATTCATCAGAATGACTCAAGGCATCTTTCAGAGCTTCAATCACTGTGGCTTCGCGTTCCGGATCGGTCAATAAGGTACCAAAACGGTCCAGTACTACATAGGTATCCAGACTGAAGGCTTTAGTCGCTGTAATAATCCGTGCGTCTTGTACATCCAGATT
The DNA here is from genome assembly GCF_024129855.1 of Acinetobacter lwoffii. GTDB lineage: Bacteria > Pseudomonadota > Gammaproteobacteria > Pseudomonadales > Moraxellaceae > Acinetobacter > Acinetobacter lwoffii_L. The sequence continues at coordinate 7,045 of NZ_JAMXXC010000025.1, read as the reverse complement.
CATACGATCCAGAATAGCCACGGTGGTGGCAAACAGGTTGGGTTGATCCTGCGTGTAAATAAAGATCTGTACCGCATCCTGCGCATATTTACGGTGCGCCCGCATCAGCACCAGTGGGGCAGGATTATCGCCGTGTTGTAAAATGGCACGGGTATGCCAGGCAATTTCATCTGCTGTTTCTTTGAGGAAATAGTCATCACCAAGTTCCTGCCAGACTTTTTCTACCTCATCCAGTGAGAAGTCCTGAACCAGAAGTTCACTGGCTGCAAATTTAGTATCTTCAATCAGCATTTGATAATCAACCGGACGGCCCAGACCAGAACGGATTACGTCACGTGCCTGAGTATATAGTTGACGCATCAGCGAAGCGCGCCAGGTATTCCACAGCTTCGGATTGGTGGCGTTAATATCGGCGACTGTCAGGGTGTACAGATAGTCCAGATGTTCCATGTCACCCATTTTTTCGGCGAATTCTTTGACCACATCCGGATCGGAGATATCTTTTTTCTGGGCGGTGACAGACATCACCAGATGATTCTGGATCAGCCAAGCCACCAGATTGCTTTCGCGTTCAGTAAAGCCATGGCTACGGCAGAATTTAATCGCATCGCTGGCACCGAGTTCACTGTGGTCACCGCCACGACCTTTAGCAATATCATGGAAAATTGCTGCCAGATAGACGATGTCACGACGGGTCAGACGCTGAAACACTGAACTGACCACTGGAAATTCCTTGGCAAATTCAGGTTCTTTAAAGCGGTTTAAGTTCCGCAGCAGCAATAAGGTATGCGCATCGACTGTATAGATATGGAACAGGTCATATTGCATTAGTCCTAGAATCTGTCCAAAGGCCGGAATGTAATTTCCAAGCACACCATAACGCTTCATGGCAACCATGGTGTCATAGAGTCGATGCGGTGAACGGATAATCGCCATAAATAGTGCCTGATGCACCGGATTATCACGGAAATCCTGATCAATACGTTTTCCAGCCAAGGTCAGCAGGCGTAAGGTACGCGCACGAATGCCTTCGATTTCAGGACGATTGGCCAGCAGATAGAAAATTTCCAGAATTGCGCTTGGATTTTCCGAGAAAATCTTATGATGTTGCACAGCCAGTTTGCCATCGACCAGTTTAAAGTTCTGGTTGATTTCTTCGATCTGGCGTTCATATTGCGGTAAACGTGGCGTAATGACCGATTCATTAAAATAGGCCAGCAGCATTTCGTTCAGTGTAGACACTTGCTGCGCACTGCGGTAATAGCGCTTCATGAACTGTTCAATTGGATAGTTCGGATGATGCGCCTCTTCACGTACATAGCCAAATTTGGCTGCAATGTCGCGCTGATAATCGAACAGTAAGCGGTTTTCATCGCGCTTGGTCAGGCGGTGCAGGTGATGACGGATTTCCCAGAGAAAACTCTCTGCTTCCTCGAGCACACCGAGTTCAAATTCTGAAATAAAACCGAGGTGCACCAGATCGTAAATGCGATTGACGCGGAAATGCCGTTTGGCAATCCATCCAATCTGGTTGATGTCACGAATACCGCCCGGCGCATTTTTAATATCCGGTTCCAGATTGCTTTCGGTATTGTTGTGCTGAGCATAGCGTTTATGCTGCTCATCCATCTTGGCATCAAAAAAGGTTTTGTCGGTCCAGGTACGTGACACGATGCGACGTGGCCATTTGCACAGGTTTTCATTGCCAATAATCAGGCGGGCTTCAATCAGGGTGGTGGCAACGGTCAGATCACTGCTGGCCTGATTGACACATTCATTGATGGTGCGGACACTGATACCGGGTTTGAAATTCCCTACATCCCAAAGCGATGAAATGAATGTAGAAATCAGTTGTTCCTGTTCCGGGTTAATCTCGTCTTCTGACAAGATCATGATGTCGACATCAGAATAAGGCAGCATTTCACGACGGCCATAGCCTCCGACTGCAAACAGGGCCAAATCAGTTTGATCCAGTTCGGCATGCTGCCAGAGAAATTGCAATGCTTCATCAATCAGGTTGGAACGCGCCAGAATAATATCCCGAATCGACTGGCCATTTTCAAAACTTTCCTGAAGCTGATTTTCGACATCACTGCGCCATTGATTGATGGCTTTAATGTCATGGTTGCTTTTAGCGTAATTCAGCAGTGGATGGGTGTTGATCATGTACAGTCGTCCGTTGGTATTTCAGCTTAGTTTTGGTTGACGCTAACTTGGTTGGCAACCTGGAGGGCCAGTTCACGTGCCTGTTCAATAGTTTCTGCACGTGCCGTGGCAACGCCCATACGACGACGTTTAAAACCTTCTGGTTTGCCAAACAGGCGCAAATCGGTATTGCCCTCTGCTAAAGCAAGATTCAGGCCAGAAAATGAAAGATTACGGCCATCTACTCCAGCATAAATTACCGCACTGGCAGCCACACTATGTCGTGCAGTATTCACCGGCAAGCCTAAAATAGCACGTGCATGCAGCTCAAATTCACTTTGAAATTGGGAGGCTAAAGTCACCAGTCCAGTATCGTGTGGACGTGGGGAAACCTCACTAAACCATACTTTGTCGCCTTTTACAAAGAGTTCCACTCCAAAGATTCCGCAGCCACCAAGTGCTGTAGTGACCTTGTTGGCAATGCGCTTGGATTCTTCCAGCGCGGCTGGAGTCATCGGTTGAGGCTGCCAGCTTTCCACATAATCACCTGAGTCCTGACGATGTCCGATCGGATCGCAATAAGACGTTTCGATTTCGCCGGTTTCTGGATTTTTTGCACGAACAGTCAATAAGGTAATTTCAAAATCAAAGTCAATTTGTGATTCTACAATCACAGTACCCTGATTGACCCGGCCACCGGTTTGCGCATATTCCCAGGCAGCATCGACTTCATCAAAACGGGTAACACGAGACTGACCTTTGCCTGAAGATGACATCACCGGTTTCACAAAGTTTGGATAGCCGACATCGTCACAGGCCGCGCGGAAGGATTCTAAACTGTCGGCAAAACGGTAAGCTGAAGTTGGCAGACCGAGTTCTTCCGCAGCCAGACGACGAATACCTTCACGGTTCATGGTCAGATTGACGGCTTTAGCAGAAGGAATGACTGTAGCAATGTTCTGGGCTTCTATTTCAAGCAGCACTTCGGTCGCAATCGCTTCAATTTCAGGAACAATTAAATGTGGCTGGATTTGATTGATGAGTTGTTTGAGTTCTACAGCATCTGCCATATTCAAGGTATAGGAATAATGCGCAACCTGCATGGCAGGGGCATGATCATAACGGTCAGCAGCATGAACTTCGACTCCAAGGCGTTGTAGTGAAATCACCACTTCCTTGCCCAGTTCACCAGAACCCAATAATAGAACTTTATAGGCAGAAGATTGAAGGGGAGTACCAATAGTCACGCTCATGTGGATCATCCATGCTTGATTTTATGGACTTTTAGCATAGCAGAACTGAGCCGACAGTTAAGCCAAGATTCATACAAAATTGTGATATTGACCAACAGTTTTATTTATAAAGTTTTTCTAGATTTTAATAAGGAGGCGCTGTCATTTTCACATCGCTGTCAGACTGCGTTTGCAGAAGATAAATCCCGCTTTGAGACTTGAGCTTTTCTATTTGTGCAACTTGTTCAGTATTGATATTTAGCATCTTTAACAGACGTAATGTACGAACATGCAGGAAATACGCATAGGGCAATACAAAAGGCAGTACAAAGCACAGCAAAAATAACAGTAGCCCAAAAACTGTGAATTGAATGCAGTCTCGCAAGATGGTGGTGAGCTGGAACTGATCTGCTGAAAAGGCGGTAGCTGAAAAAAGAATAAAAAGGAGCGCAAATAAACCAGCAAAAATTTTTAGAGTATTCGGCAGGACACGATGTCTGAAGCTCCATTTACCCAAAATCAATGTCAAAGGATGAAGATGCAGCACGTATTGGCTCTGATTAAGCATAGCAATAATTTGATGGGTGCTATTCTTTTTAATATAAACCACCCGAACTTGATCTGCTGGTTGAGCATGTATTTCGACAAAATGTCCGGTAAAATTTTGAGCATTGATAAAACATTCAAAATATTGTGCCGGCACTTCATGTCGATGGAATACGGTTAACATTTCATCGCGCCGATGATGAATAAAGATTTTGCCTTCAATCACCTGTTTGACCTCAAACATGCGCATCCTTCCTTGTTTTTATTGTTATATAAAAAAGACCTATACTATGAGTTTAGCATAAGTCTTTGTTTCGATTGATCAACGAGTTAAAGCTTAAAAGGGTACTGGAACATAGGTGTAAACCAGGCCATAGGTGAGCGCTGCGGTCAGAGTCGCCATCACGATACGTTTAAACTTAAAATACAAAACCGTAAGCACAATAAAGCCAACCAGCATCGCAAAACTTTTATTCGGTGTTTCTAATAAAGGTGGCAGGGTAGCAACCACCAGCATGGAGCTGATCGCAGCAATGCCAATTGAACCCAAGGCAATTTTTAGCCACAACGCTCCGCGTTTTTGCGAACCTTGCTGAAATTTCTGAATGACAAAAAAAGGACCAAAGCGCGAGGCGAAATTGGCAATCCCGACTAAAATCCCAACCAGAATAATCTCTAGATTCATGCTTGATCTCCTGCGTGTTCAGGATCTGGCTGTTTCAGAATATAGTGCTTGAACAGGCCTGCGAAAATACCAGAACTTATACCGATAAAGATCGCGGCAGACAGGTCGATAAAATAACAGGCAATCGCAGACACCAGAATTGTGACAGCTACAACAAAAGTATGTTTTTTCTCAAAAGCGGCTAACAAGAAGCTCAGGAACAGCGCAGGTAACAAGAAATCCAGCGCAGCCTGTAAGAATTGCGGCAGGTTGCTGACCTGATCGGCAAACAATCCACCGAGGAAAGATCCGAGTGCCCAGGACATCCAGCTAAACAGGCTTAAACCGAGCATCCAGGATTCTGACCATTCCTGTCGCCGTTGCGAGAGCTTGATCATGCCGGAGGCAAAAACTTCATCGGTCAAACCCCAAGACCAGATTGCCGTTTTCTTTAAATTCAGCCGGTCTTGAATCAGATTTTGTAACGCAGGGCCATAAAGCAGATGACGAATGTCTAAGGCAATCACGGTTAATGCCGTCATCCAGATAGATGTTCCACTACCTAAGAGAGCGACCACCAGGAACTGGCTGGCACCTGCATACATCGAGCAGGACAGGAACAGTGCTTCCCAGGCGGTAAAGCCAAACTGAGTGGCTGAAACACCAAAAGCAAACGACACTGGTAAATAAGTGAAGATAATCGCTTGGCTATCTTTTGCACCTTGCCAGAAGCCAGCAGGTTGCGTAGCGAGTTGATTCGGTTCAGACACGACACACCTTGAAGGAGAGTTGAACGATGGGTCAAATGAAGATTGTGTATTCTACGTGAATTTAATAGCATAGTGCCGAAATGTTTAAATTGGCGAGCCTGATATGTGGATGTTCAAGACACGTGCGATGCTGACTGCTGCTTTAATAAGCACGGCAATATTGTTACAAGCGTGTGGGAATGACAGTCAATCGACTGATAAGCCAGAAATTAAACCGGCACCTAAATTGACTAATGATGCGACGACTTATGCCAATGCCGCATGGCAACTGATCAATGAAGTGGATCCACTGGTCTATAATAAAGAAGTGGATCAGCTGGAAACACAGGTACGTCAACCAGCACGTAAATTGAGTACAGACTGGCGTATTAATGTCAAAATGACCGATTCGGTGACCGAAGGCAAATATGCTCTGTGTCGTAAAGCTTTGACCAGTCTGGAAATCTGGGCGCGGACGACCATGGAAAATGGCAACAGCCTGCAACAAAAACAGGCGGATTATGAGCGGGATAAACTGCAATGTCAGAATGCCATTGCCCATCCTGCACTCGGAAATACCGATCCTAAGCAAAAAGGTACTGCAATTGCCAATATGCAATAAACCTTTGCCCATTTAAATGTACTTATAAAAAGCCAGTCTGAATGACTGGCTTTTTTAGCAAAATAAGCTTTAAAAATAGGGCATCCACATATGTTCTAATAAAAGTACCATTACACCGCAGATCAGGAGTGTGCTGCCAATCATGCGTTGAATCATTGTACGTGTAGACATGGTCGATCTCCTCAAAGATTTAAAGCGTGTTTAATGCTTCCAAATAACGACGATTTACTTCTTTCCAGTTCACAACATTGAAAAAAGCCGAGATGTATTCCGGACGACGGTTTTGATATTGTAAATAATAAGCATGTTCCCAGACATCCAGACCTAAAAGGGGAATATTGCCATGCATCAGCGGAGAATCCTGATTGGCACTGCTTTCCACAATAAGCGTTTGATCTGGCGCCATACTTAACCAGGCCCACCCACTACCAAAACGGCTAAGCGCTGCTTGGGTAAACGCTTCTTTAAATGCCTCGAATCCTCCTAATTCATGTTCGATTGCCTTGGCAATTTCAGCTTCGGGATGACCACCGCAGTCTGGAATCATCACTGTCCAGAACAGGGAATGATTGGCATGTCCACCAGCATTGTTGATCACGTTCTGTCTGAGTTGCTCGGGCACTTCATTGAATTTGCTAATTAAGGCTTCGACCGATAAATCTTCCCATTCTGTGCCCGCTATTCCTGCATTGATATTATTGATATAGGTTTGATGATGCTTGCTATGATGAATTTCCATAGTCTTGCCATCGATATGAGGCTCTAGCGCATCATAAGCATAAGGTAGTACAGGCAAGGTGTAGCTCATTGGCAGGATTCCTTGAGAGAATGGAGTTAGGTTATTTTTCATTAGATTTAAGATACGCCCTAATTTAATATTTATATATGAGAATAGTTATCATTATTGTTAATATGTGTTGATCTTATGCGCTTTCAGAAAGGTTGTTATACGTATGAATCCTCTTTTTAAAAGTAATAAAAAAAGCCCTCAGTTGAGTAATGCCAGTCAGTTAAGCAAAAAAAGTTAAAATGCTGTAAAAAGAGCGTATGTAAATACGCTCTTTTTTTATGAATTTATCTCAGAATC
>NZ_JAMXXC010000024.1:0-45622 GCF_024129855.1 Acinetobacter lwoffii | reverse complement strand
TATTGGAGCGGGTGGTCGGCGATGCTCTGTTCCATTGTTCTTTGGCTTTGTGCGCTGCATCCAGGGCCAATTCAATGTCTTCTACAGAAGAGCGCGGCACTTTGGTAAAGACTTTGCCATCTACCGGAGAGATGTTGTCAAAGTATTCGCCTTTGACCGGAGCGACCCATTCGCCGCCAATGAAATTATCGTATTGTGTTTTAAATTGAATTTTTGAACCGTCAGTATTGGGGTCTGCATAACGCATAATCTATTCCTTTATATGATTGTTAGTGGTGCAGGTCGAGCGCATGTTGCCGATCAAAAAATATAGGCGCTTCTGCATTCAGCTCTACTATAAAGAGGGAAAAAGACGGGCGGTTGTTTGTTTACAGGCTTGCTACAAAAGACAATATTTGGAGACAAGCAGTAGAAGAATAAAAGTTATAAATTATCAAGTCTTAAATTTAAAAACAAGGGTTTATAGCACTTATAAACCATCGAAAGATTGGCATATTTTCAATGTGCTTGATTACATTCCGACCTAATAAGGGTTTAAAAGAAGCCAGGCAGGAGAAATGAAGGTAAGTTTCATTTCTCCTTCCGCATTTATCTAAATTCCTTTGTCATGTAGCCATTGAAACAGTTGTTGATAAACCTGCTCACGCACAGATTGCTCTGAAAGTATCAGATCATGTAAACCGTTCTGGATACTTTGAACCGTAATATCGCCTTTAATTTTTTTGGCATATTTACGAATATCTTTAATGCCTAAAATCACATCGCTACTCTGTGCCGCTTTGCCCCATTTTTTAGGATTGAGCGTTTGGTGCGAATGCATGACCAGTACCGGAATATCAATCTGAACACCGCGGTGAATTTCCTTTTGTGCCTCATGAATGGCACGAACAAAACTGATCCTTACTCTAGGGTAGCGGGTCTTTTTCCAGTCCAGACTGAAGTCCCATTCGCCTTTTAAATCCTTATGCAGGCTGGTGGCATACCACTTGTTCAGCTCGCTTGGAAATTTAAGATTGGGAAAAATTTTAGCCAGTCTGCTCAGTTGCGGAATGCCAAGCGCACGTTTGATTGGATTCATATTGAAGTCATAAAATGGACTATTGACCCAAAGCGCTTTGATTAAAGGGTGCTGCGGATGATGTGCCGCATACAGGGTCGTGGTCAGGCCGCCGGTAGAATGACCACAGAGCAGGGCAGCATCGTGACCCTCGGCTGCTATAATGTCGAGTGCCTGGGTAATTTCTGCATCATATTCAGCAAGGTCATACACGTTATAATATTTTTGATGCGGCAGAATCGAACGGCCGTATTTTCTCAAATCCAGCGCATAAAAATCAAAACCATGTTGATTAAAGCGCTCTGCCATTTCGGTCTGAAAAAAATAATCGATAAAGCCGTGAATATATAAAACTGCTTTTTTTGTGGGTTGGGCTGCTTTTTTACGGATCAGGGTTGCTACGACTTTGCCCTCATAATCATCGGGAAAGTTTAAGGTCGCTTGCTCATAGCCTGTCCCCAAAATATCGGGCTGATAAAGCGGTTGCAGTTCACTCATTTTTATACTCGTTGGTCTTATTAAATTTATGCTTTATCCTTGATGAGCTGAGGTTTTTTGTCAAACAGATCTTGCTGCCGATTTAAATTAAAAATACGAATACGGGTTAATTTTAAAAACCATCCAAAACCTAGGCTGAAAATAAGTGTTATCAGATTATAAAATCCTGCTAAAAGTATTATAAATTTGCTAAATGACCTAACAGCTTAAAATCAGGCTAAGCTATATAAAATAAACAAAGTGATGTGACTATTTTGGCAGAACTGCCGAAGATTGATTAGATGAGTTAAATAATGCCCAGAGAAAATTTGAACAGTAAACGCCCTTTATATATTCCTTATGCTGGAAATACTCTGCTAGAACTCCCACTACTCAATAAAGGCTCTGCATTTTCTGAAGAAGAGCGTAGAAGCTTTAACTTGCATGGCTTGATTCCTCATGTCACCGAGACGATTGAGGAGCAAAGTCAGCGTTCTTATCAGCAGTATTGTGCTTTCAGCAGTGATATTAACAAGCATATTTATTTGCGGAATATTCAGGATACCAATGAGACCCTGTTTTACCATCTGATTGAAAATCACCTCAGTGAGATGATGCCGATTATCTATACCCCGACTGTGGGTGAGGCATGTCAGCGCTTTTCTGATATCTATCGTCGTCATCGTGGGATTTTTATTTCCTATCCTGACCGTGATCAGATCGATCAGATTATTCACAATATCAACAAAAAAAACGTGAAAGTGATTGTGATCACAGATGGTGAGCGCATTCTGGGCCTTGGAGATCAAGGCATTGGTGGTATGGGGATTCCCATTGGAAAACTGGCACTCTACACCGCATGTGGTGGGATCAGTCCGGCCTATGCCTTACCAATTACCCTTGATGTCGGTACCAATAATCAGCAGTTGTTGAATGACCCGATTTATATGGGCTGGCGTGAACCGCGAATCAGCGGCGATGAATACTATGCCTTTGTTGAGATGGTGATTCAGGCGATTCAACAGCGCTGGCCAGATGCCTTAATTCAGTTTGAAGACTTTGCACAGAAAAATGCCATGCCTTTACTGGAAAAATATCGTGATCGAATCTGTTGTTTTAATGATGATATTCAGGGCACCGCAGCAGTGTCTGTCGGCAGCCTGATTGCTGCTTCGCGTGCAGCAGGTAAACAGCTCAAAGATCAGGTGGTTACTTTCCTGGGTGCTGGTTCAGCTGGTTGCGGGATTGCAGAACAGATTATTAAGCAAATGGTTGCTGAGGGCTTAAGTGATGCCGAAGCACGCGCACGTGTATTTATGGTCGACCGCTTTGGTCTGATCACTGAGAATCAGCCGAATTTACTGGACTTCCAGCGAAAACTGGCACAGCCGCTTGAAAATGTAGAAAGCTGGGCAGATGCAGAGAGTATGATTTCTCTACTGGATGTGGTCAAACGTGCCAAACCGACGGTATTGATTGGCGTATCTGGACAGCCAGGTCTATTCACTCAGGAAGTGATTGAAGCCATGGCTGAAAACAGCGTACAACCGATTGTTTTCCCTTTATCTAACCCAACTTCCCGCGTAGAAGCTGTTCCGGCAGACATCTTGCAATGGACCAAAGGCAGAGCATTGATTGCAACGGGTAGTCCATTTGCCCCGGTGAATTATCAGGGACAGATTCATCATATTTCCCAATGCAATAACTCTTATATTTTTCCGGGTATCGGTCTGGGTGTAGTTGCTTCAGGTGCAAAACGTGTCACGGATAATATGCTGATGGCTTCAAGTAATGCCTTAGCGGACTGTTCTCCGAAACTGAAAGACCCTCAGGCGGATTTATTGCCAAATCTGGATTGTTTACAGTCAATTTCGAAGCAGATTGCATTAAAAGTGGCACTTGCTGCGATTGAAGACGGAGTAGCACCGAAAATCAGTGTAGAAGAATTACAGCTAGCAATAGAGCATAATTTTTGGACACCGCAATACCGTGATTATCAGCGGATTACCTTTTAATTGTATTGAAGAGGAACTCTTTATCATGGCCAATTTTTTATGCTAACTAGAGTTCATCTGATGCGTGGGTGAAATATAAAAAGCCCAGATCTTTTGATGAGGGCTTTTTTATTGCCGTAGGGGGTACTATGGTCACATCTTGGTTATAAAATCAGAAAGTACTTTAAGAATTTGTTATTGAGTGAAACAAAAATGAAAGGATCATTTAAAAAAATAACATCAACATAAAAAAAGCCCCGATCTTTCGATCAGGGCTTTTTTAGAATCTGGAGCGGGAAAGGAGACTCGAACTCCCGACCCCAACCTTGGCAAGGTTATGCTCTACCAACTGAGCTATTCCCGCGGAGTCTATAAAGTTTTTTAAATGAAAAAACTAAATGAAAAAATTTTGAGCGGGAAAGGAGACTCGAACTCCCGACCCCAACCTTGGCAAGGTTATGCTCTACCAACTGAGCTATTCCCGCATGCCGTGTATAATACAGCATGCAAAAATGTGGTCAACACCTTTGTTAAAAATCTTGCATCAATTGCATAAAATAAAAGCAAAATGCTGTAGACCAGACAATAAATAACCAATATTTATATAAAAATCAATAAAATTTCGCCACAATCAACGGATTGCATCTGAACAGATTACCGAAATACTCGGCAGAACAAGGTATACTGAGACCATATTTTTGAAGATTGGAGTCAGGCCATGAGCTTAGAACAACAACTGAAAGATCGTTTGGCGCAATTATCCCCAACCCATTTGGAAGTGGTGAATGAGTCTTCGGGTCATGGTGGTTATTTCCCGGGAAAAGAATCGCATTTTAAAACCGTGATTGTGAGTCAGGCATTTGCCGGTTTGCGCCCCGTCCAGCGTCATCAGAAAGTTTATGCTGCTGCGGGTGATTTGCTGTCAAAAGATAAGATTCATGCGCTGGCCATTCATGCATTTTTGCCTGAAGAATGGGCAGGTCAGGACACCACCAGTCCTGCTTGTGCACACGCACCTAAAAACTAAGAGGACATGATGGAAACCCAACTTTTAGTCAAGATTATTCATATGTCGGCAGCAGGATTAGCCATTGTCGCTATTCTTGCCCGTGCATTAACCTTGTTTGTCGGTACACAAGGGAATTTACCTAATCCGGTGGCACGTACAGCACTAGTCGCTTTACAGCATTTAGCTATCACGGTGATTGCACTGACCGGCATTGTGTCGCTCGTCCTGAAAGACTTTGATGTACAGCCTTGGTTTTATGCCAAAGTCATTTTATTTTTGGTACTGGTGTCCTCGTTAGGCAAAGCCTATAAAAAAGATGATTCGATCTTGCTATCGCAGCGTCGGGCTGGCTTGGTTATTGCTGTAGTTTCATTGGTGTCTATTCTGGCTTTGGTGATGATCAAGCCGAATTTTGGCTAAAAGCAGGCTGGCTGTGATGATCAGCACAGCCAGCCCATGCAAATAATTAGAAAATACAAATGTTGTAAAAGTAATTAAAAATGTGAGGAGGGGGACATGCGTACACGTGTGGTATTTAATCAAAAGGGTGGGGTAGGCAAGTCGAGTATTACTGTCAATCTGGCAGCGATCAGTGCACATCAGGGTTTAAAAACCTTATTGATTGACCTGGATCCGCAGGCCAACTCTAGCCAGTATGTGCTGGGTGATGATGCGACGTATTCTAGTGACAAGCCGGCACTCGAACCGAATATCGAAAACTATTTTGAAGATGTACTCGGTAATCAGCAAAGCAAGGGCTTGCTTGGTAATGCGATTGGCTCGATTTTAAAAAGTCGTAGCAAAGGTCTGGAAAGCTATGTGCATCAATCTTCTTTTAAACATCTGGATGTTATTCCGGCTAGCCCAACACTGGGTGCATTGGCCCATGCACTGGAGTCCAAGCACAAGATTTATAAGCTACGAGATGCCTTGCAACAACTGTCGGGGCATTATGACCGGGTATTTATTGATACACCGCCTGCATTCAATTTCTTTACCCTCTCTGCTCTCATTGCGGCGAACCGCGTGCTGATTCCATTTGACTGTGATGTATTTTCTAAACGTGCCCTACAGACCCTGATTGAAAATGTCATTGAAACCCAGGATGACCATAATGAAGGGCTGGAAATCGAAGGGATTGTCGTGAACCAGTTTCAGGCACAGGCCAAATTACCGCGTGAAGTGGTACAACAGCTCAAAGATGAAGGCTTACCGGTCCTCGACAGTATGTTGCCACCCTCGATCTTGATGAAAGAATCTCATCAGAAAAATCAGCCTTTGATTCATTTGGCTACTGATCATAAATTGACTCAGGCCTATCAATCGTTGTTCAATGAGATAGAGCAGAATTAAGATCGAGTTAGCTATGAAACTTGTGAAAGTAAGCCTGAGTATTGCTGCACTGGCATTACTGAGTGCCTGTGCAACGCCGGTAAAACCGACTTATGTGTCGCCCACCCTCTATCAGACTTTGGGTTGTTCGCAATTACAGGGTGAATATAATCGTATTCAGCAGTATATCGACAATGGCGTTGAACCACCGAAACGTACTGGCGTCGGTGTGGGCGTTGGTCTTGGCGGTGGTTGGGGTAGTCGCGGTGGATGGGGTATTGGCCCGAGTGTTTCAGTCAATATGGGACAGTCATCCGATACCAAAAGAACCGAACTGGCACGGCTTTTAGGCGAGCAGGAAGCGATTGTACAGGCCGCGCGTTATAAGAACTGTTCGATCATCGTTCGGCAGGCGACGCCTAAATAAATCATTCAACATTAAACGGATAAATGCTGACTTCGGGTCGGCATTTTTTATTGCTTTCAACAAGAATAGGGCGGTTTACATTAAGATAAAACTCACTGGAAATTGACCAGACTGTATATAAATCTGAAATTTATAAGCTTGTTATCCCACTTCCATATTGATTAAGCTACAACCTTGGCCCGGAAAAGTTCATTGCGATGATTGAAAATTGGTTATTTGTTTTAGGACTCATTGCTGTATTAATGGTTCCAGGGCCCGCCAATGCCTTGGTGGCCAGTTCTGCTCATCAGCAGGGGCAAGCCAGAACCAGTCTCTATCTTCCTGCTATTTTACTCGGCTATTTTTATGCCATTAATGTCTGGGCCTTGTTGATTCATCTGGCGTCACCGATCTGGCCAAATTTTAAAGGCTTGGTCTATGTACTGAGTACCATCTGTGTGGGCTGGATGACCTTGCATTTATATAAGGCTCAGCAGTTAGAACGTTACAGCAAGACCCATCCGCAGATTCGCCCCTGGCAAATGTTTACCACTACCTTAAAAAATCCTAAAGCAGCATTGTTGGCCTCTGGAATTTTACCGATGGAAACCTGGCAAAGCCCGACCAACTTCGTTCTGGTTTTTGCTGCCTTTAGCTTGAGTACCGTTCCGGTCGGGATTTTCTGGATGGTCTTTGGTCAGGCAATTCTCACCAGTCCATCTGAAAAAATAAAAGCCGGCCTCATTTATAAAGGCGCGGCTTTATTTGTTCTGCTTTGTCTGATCCCACTCCTGATCAAGCTCTGGGATTAAACGCACAGGCTGTAAAAGAATCTTAATGTAAAAAGTTCTTAAGCTGTTTTACTTTTTTTGAGCTTTTGTTGAATAAAGCCAATCACACCTGGCAATACACTTAAAATAATGATGCCAAAAATTAGATAGGTGAAGTTGTCTTTGACGATCGGCATATTGCCAAACATATAGCCCAAAATGACAAATGAGCTAATCCAGGCGAATGCACCTACCACATTATAGGTCAGAAAATATTTGTAATTCATGCTGCCAGCACCGGCGACGAAGGGTGCGAAAGTACGGGCAAAAGGAACAAAACGCGCAAAAATAATGGTTTTACCACCATGTCTGGCAAAGAATTGCTGGGTCGCCAATAAGTGTTTTTTATTGATGAAGCGCGATTCGATCTCGAAAACCCGAGGACCAATATATTTACCAATATGATAATTCAGGGTGTCACCCAGAACTGCCGCAACAAACAAGAGTGGAATCAGCACCCATGGATCCATTGCACCAGTAGAGGCTGCCAGTGCACCTGCTGCAAATAGCAAGCTGTCGCCAGGCAGGAACGGCATGACCACCAGACCTGTTTCTACAAAGATAATCAGGAAAAGAATGGCATAAATCCAGATCCCGTAATTAGTGATAAATTCAAGCAAGTGATCATCAACATGCAAGATAAAATCAATCAGTTCCATGAGCCCAGTACAAGCAAAAGTGTGGTCAAATCCTAACAGCCCGGGGCATGAAAGTCAGTACCAGAAAGTAAAATAATTAAGGCTTCATCCATCTTCAATTAAGCAAAAATTTCTCTTACATATTATCTTCGGATTTTTATAAAAACAGGCTTAATTGGATTAAATCTTGAGCTTAAAAATATAAAAATGACAGACCAATCAAGGCATCCAAAGGGATGCTTTATTCTGCTAGAAATATAATGCAATCAACTAAATGCATACCTCATGCGAATTGTGTGCTTAATGCGCTGAAAAATGTTAGAATACGGCGCTTATCTTTCGTTTGCCTTTCATAGTTGTTCGTCATGACTACCAATACTCAAATTACTGAAGATCGTATCCTGATTCTGGATTTCGGTTCTCAATATAGTCAGCTCATCGCACGTCGTGTTCGTGAAGCTGGTGTATATTCTGAAATGTATGCCTATGATATGTCTGAAGAAGACATTCGTGCATTTAATCCAAACGGTATCATCTTATCTGGTGGGCCTGAGAGCGTTCACCTTGAAGGCAGCCCGCGTGCGCCGCAAGTGGTATTCGAGCTGGGTGTGCCGGTATTGGGTATTTGTTATGGCTTGCAAACCATGTGCGAACAGCTTGGTGGTAAAGTTGAGCCAGGTCATGTACATGAGTTTGGCTATGCAGAAGTAGATATTGTCGTACGTGACAAGCTGATCGGTAATTTACAGGATCGTGAAAACCAGCTGCATGTCTGGATGAGCCATGGCGATAAAGTTGCCCGTATTCCAGAAGGCTTCCAGATCACTGCACAAACGCCTAGCTGTCCAATTGCGATGGTTTCTGATGAAACTCGCCGTTTCTATGGTATTCAGTTCCATCCTGAAGTGACACATACTTCTAAAGGTGCAGAATTACTGTCGAACTTCGTTCATCAAATTTGTGGCTGTCGCGGTCTGTGGACGCCAGAACACATTATTGATCTACGTGTAGAACAGCTTCGCCAACAGATTGGTGATGAAAAAGTATTACTAGGACTTTCTGGTGGTGTGGATTCATCTGTAGTGGCAGCGCTGTTGCATAAAGCGATCGGTGATCAGCTGACCTGTGTATTTGTAGACAACGGTTTGCTTCGTTTGAACGAAGGCGATCAAGTGATGCAAATGTTTGCTGATAACATGGGTATCCGCGTGATTCGTGCTGATGCTGAAGAGCGTTTCTTGACTGCGCTTGCAGGTGAAGTTGATCCTGAAGCAAAACGTAAAATTATTGGCCGTGAATTTATTGCTGTCTTCGCTGAAGAAGCACGTAAATTAGATGGCGTAAAATTCCTTGCACAAGGTACGATTTATCCAGACGTGATTGAATCTGCTGCAAGCAAGCAGGGTAAGGCGCATGTGATTAAATCACACCATAATGTGGGTGGTTTACCAGCAGATCTAGCGTTTGAACTGGTTGAACCATTACGTGACTTATTTAAAGATGAAGTACGTAAATTGGGTACGACTTTAGGCTTGCCACACAGCATGATCTACCGTCATCCATTCCCGGGCCCAGGTCTTGGTGTGCGTATCCTGGGTGAAGTGAAAAAAGAATATGCAGACATTTTACGTCTTGCGGATGACATTTTCATGCAGGAACTGCGTGCCAGCGGCTGGTATGACAAGACTGCTCAAGCATTTGCAGTATTCCAGCCAGTAAAATCGGTGGGTGTAGTCGGTGATGGCCGTCGTTATGCATGGGTGATTGCACTGCGTGCGGTAGAAACCGTGGACTTTATGACGGCTCGTTTCGCGCATCTTCCTTATGATTTAGTCGATAAGATCTCGACCCGTATAATGAATGAAATTTCTGAAGTTTCTCGTGTTGTGTATGACGTATCTTCTAAACCACCAGCAACAATTGAATGGGAGTAATTTAGGGGTTTCGGACAGCACTGCTGTCCGCCTAAATTACGCCAAGCGCTATGCGCGTGGCAGTATCTGGTTTATCAGATATAACCTAATAAAAAAGAGCGCTTCGGCGCTCTTTTTTTGATTTATACTGAATAAAAATAAACCTTTAAAAGCTAAAAAATGCCTTTACCTACTTATGATCAATTAATGCTGCCTTTAATGAAATTATTATCAGAATTAAATGAGCCAATAAAAATTTCGGATGCTGCGAATATCCTAGCTGAACGTTCCAATTTACACGAAGAGGATTTAAATAAAATTCTTCCGAGCGGGAAAAATATATTTAAAGATAGAGTGGCATGGGCAAAGACCTACTTAGTTAAGGCGGGCTTAGTTCAACAACCGAAGAGAGCATATTGTGAGATTAGTAGCTTGGGTAGACAGGTTGATTTAAAAAGTTTAGATGCTATAACAAATGAATATTTAGCACAGTTCAACGGATTTTCAGATTTTAAATTAGGAAAGAAAAATAAAGATGATTTTGGGATCGGGAATCTACAAGTTATTGAAAGCCTAAATAGTTACCAAGAAACTCAGACTCCAGAAGAAACAATCCAGAACACAACGGAATTATTAAAATCTGATTTGAAAAGTGATTTGCTTCAGATGGTAAAAGATAAATCTCCTTCATTTTTTGAAAGACTGGTTGTCGATCTTCTGGTGGCAATGGGCTACGGCGGTTCACATCAAGATGCAGCTCAAGCGATTGGTAAAACCAACGATGGTGGAATTGATGGTGTAATTAGTGAAGATCGATTAGGGCTAGATAAAATTTACATCCAAGCGAAACGTTGGAAAGATACTGTTGGTCGTCCCGACATTCAACAGTTTAAAGGTGCTTTGGCCGATCAAGTTGCTAAGAAGGGTGTATTCATTACTACGTCAAGTTTCAGTAAAGAGGCCATTGAGTCGGCAAGAAAATCCGGTATTGTTTTAATTGATGGCGATAAGCTGACGTCTTTAATGATTGAATTTGGTTTAGGTGTACAAATAGAACGTAGTTTTCATATCTATAAAATCGACCAAGATCGTTTTGATGAAGATAATTTTTAACGGGTAATTTAAGCCGGTTTAACCTGCCAGTTTTGCAGCTCCCCAGCTAAACTTTGCTCCAGATCTGGATCATAAGCTTCAACCCGATTCCGTCCATTGGCTTTAGCCTGATATAAGGCAATATCGGCCTGTTTAATCAGGGTCATTAAATCTGTTTCACAGCTTTCCAGGATGGCAGCACCAATCGAAATGCTAAAACTGAAACGATGTTGGCTGTCCAGATCGATCACAATATTTTCAATGTTATGCCTTAAACGCTCGGCAACTTTTAGCGCTTCATCCAGAGAGGTTTCAGGTAAAAATGCAATAAATTCCTCACCGCCATAGCGTGCCAAAATATCATGCTGCCGCATTTCGCTGTGTGTATTTAGAGCAATCGTCTGTAAGACCTGATCTCCGATATCATGACCATAACGATCATTAATCTGCTTAAAATGATCGACATCAAAGACCAGTAAACTCATAGGCACCGGTTGATCAAAATTCTGTTGTACCAGTTGTTGCGCGAGATATTCAAAACAGCGACGGTTATTCAGGCCAGTGAGTGAGTCGGTATGAGCCATATTTTCAAAGGCCTGCCGATTATATTCATTCAGGGTATGCTGCAAAAATACCATGCGTGATTTTAAGGTCGAGCTCCAGCTAATATATAGACTGAAGGTCAATACTGGCAGATAAATCAGGGAAAATAAAAACATCTGGTACAGGTCAGATCGAGTATTGAAATATACACCGATGTAAATCATCAAAGTAATCAGACTCGAAGTAATCAAAGACGGCCAGAACCGGATCTGCACACATAAATTGGCCAACACAATAAAAACCAAGGAGGCATATTGATAAATGAGGGTATAAGCACTTTCAGACTGATTTAGATTAAAAAACCAGATGGCACTTGCGCCAATAATTGAGGTAGGTAAGAGTAAATCAAACACAGGTAAATTGCGGTAAGAGTGATACATCCAGATCGTGATCAGTACGATCAGAATGGTATAGCTAATTTTGGTCAAAATGAGCAAATTGAGAATATCATGCAGCACCAGAATATCGGCGAGGGTATAAGAGGCATATGCCAGCTGTGCGAATAAATTAACCTGTAATAGGTATTTTAAAGTGAGCTTCTTTTGATGGGCATAGTAGGCCGGTTTTAGAGGCGCAGGAATACGAACAAGCGGATCTTGAAGAGCCTCCTGAATCAGGGTACGTGATTCTTTTTCGTTATCATGCGGCATGCAGCCTTCCCAAATTAAAATATATAAAAATGAATAAGATGAAATTTATATATAGTTGTATAAAAAATATTCTATTCTTTTGTTGGATATTTTAAAAGTGGAAGAATCAAATTTATTTTATAAAATGAAATCCCCGATTAGTGCATTCTAAGGATGATCCTAGCTTATAGAACAGACTAATGATCCAGCTTTAATTCGCCGTTGACTGGGCTGGTTGAGTGTCTGGCTTAAATACATTCCAGGGATTTTCTGTCGCAGGCTTGGGCTTATTCAGCATATCTGGATGATAGACCTCAATCCGGTTTCGGCCAGACTTCTTGGCCTGATACAAGGCAATATCGGCTTGTTTGATCAGGTCTTCCAGGGGTTGGGTATGGGATTCCAGTTCTGCTACACCGATCGAAATGGTGAACCGGATGGCATGATTGGGTTCGACATAAATGTACTGCTTTTGAATTGCACAACGAATTCGTTCTGCAATCACCCAGCTGTCTTGCAGCTGAGTATCTTCTAGGAGGGCGATAAATTCCTCCCCACCAAAACGTGCCAGTACATCGCTATGCCGCATTTCTTTACGGGTCACTTCAGCAATCAGTTGTAGTACCCGATCACCAACATCATGCCCATAGCTATCATTAATATTTTTAAAATGATCCACATCAAACATCAGCAGGCAGCTACTGGCATGTTTAGGCCATTGATGAATAGAGCGTTCAGCCATATCGACAAAATGGCGACGGTTGTAGAGCTGGGTCAAATCATCGGTATGTGCCAGATTCTTTAAGGTTTGATAGTTCCATTCATCAAGTAGGGAGCGCAGAAAAGAACGCCGTATATTCAGAATATTATTCCAGTTAATATAAATGCTAAAAAACCAGAGTGGACTAAAGACCACACTAAAAATAAAGGCTTGAGAAGCACTCATGAACTGGGATATCCCAAGCATGATAAATAGGGCAATCAAGATGGAGCAATAGACTGCGACTTTAAACTGGGTCTGCACACAGAGATTGGCGATGAGAATAAAGATCGCAGAGGCATAAATATAGGTGGCAACATGGGGACTGGTTGAAAGCGCGAGTAAGCCAATCCAGGCCGCTGCAGCTACAGTGGTGCCTATCGGCAAGATTCTGTCCAGAATCTGAATATTTTTATGTTTTTTAAACAGGTAATAACAGCAAAACATCGCCCCCAGAACCAGAACGACGCGCATCAGACCAGAAATAAAAAACATGTCTGGAATAATCAGGATATCGGCAAAGAAATACAGTAAAAAGGCAATTTGCGCCAGATAGTTAATTTGACGCAAGTTATGATGACTATGCGTATAGACATAATCATGAAAATACTGCTGAAACAGGGCAGGGATACGGGCATGAGGATCTGTCAGCGCCTGTTCAATCAGCTGACGGTTTTGCAGATCACATTCAGATAATTTCAGTGATTTATCGGTCGTCGAATTTTGAAAAGATACATTCGCCGTTGAATATATATTCTCATTCTGAGCAGACATGTCCTGATCCAGTATTATTTTTATAGGTGCCTATTATGCCGTGGTTGAGTAAAAAATAACCTCCCAAAAATTGGGTATCCGGGAAATTTTTAAAGCTAAAACGTAACAAAATTTGTGTTTTGTAAAAGTGAAAGTAATTGAAATACATGAACAATCATCTTATTCATGGAGGTCTTTGGATGTTGTTGATTCGTTTCACGTGAAACATGGATGAATGACATTCTTGGAGCTTCAGTTTATTTAGACTCATAACGCCATGTGCCTAAATCATGATTGCCTTGCTAAAGCTCAAGTTTGGGGCTTTGGATACAAATCTCATCCGCCTTTCAGGATTTAAATTGATGAGACTAGTGAGGCGTTTTATACGTATCTAAATATTTCCAGGGATAGATTTTGCCCATAGACCCTGTACATTGTCCTGAACAGAGAGGCATCTTAGATCGGTCAAATGCATGTCTCACCCACTCAAAAAGTAGAATGAAAATGCCGAGGTAAGCTCAGCCATGTCGAATAATAGTGATATTGAACTGTCGAATTCCGATGATTGTGAAAAGTATGTGAATCAGTTTATTCAGGAGTTTCCTTTGCGTCGTGCAGAAATCGGGCAGGGTACCGTGATTAAACGTGCCTTACCGAGCCGACATAAACGCATGATTGGTGCCTGGTGTTTTCTGGATCATGCGGGTCCGGCCAGTTTTCCGCAAGGAGATGGTCTGGATATCGGACCACATCCGCACATTGGTCTGCAGACCTTTACATGGATGATCGAAGGCAGCATGATGCACAATGACAGTCTGGGAAATCAGCAGTTGATTCGTCCCAAGCAGGTCAATCTGATGACCTCGGGTTATGGCATTTCACATACCGAAGTCTCTCCTGAAAGTGAGACACATATGCATGCAGCACAGTTATGGATTGCCTTGCCGGATGACAAGATCAATATGGCACCAGGTTTTGACCATTATCCTGAATTGCCGGTCGTCAATGAGCAAGGCATTGAATTTACCGTGCTGGTCGGAGAATATTTAAAAACGAGATCACCGGTTAAAGTACATAGCGAACTACTCGGAGTAGACCTGTATGCAGCTCAAAGTACTAGTGCGCGCTTGCCTCTGAATCCGAAATTTGAATATGGCTTTATGGTGCTTGAGGGGACGGCCAGTATAAATGGGCATGAACTAAATGAAGATAATATGCTGATCCTGGAGCCCGGCTTACAGCAGGTCAATGCTGAAGTTCATGCCGGGAGCCGGGTGCTATTGATTGGTGGGGAGCCATTTGAAAGCCCGATTTTACTGTGGTGGAATTTGGTCGGGCGCACGACAGAGGAACTTAAAATTGCGCGGGAACAATGGATTGAGGGTCATGAACGTTTTGGTTCCATTCCTGCCTATGATGGACCACGTTTAGAAGCGCCCGCATTTCCAGACCAGATGCGGGCTTCCCGATAAATGCTAAAAATGATGGGAATATGGAACGCTGTCTGAGTTGAACTCAAATAATGAATCTGCAACATAGGATACATATCATTACAGTCATCAAAAAATGAGCTAGAGTCTGCTGCTTTTTGCTATGCTCAGTGGGCAAAAACAATAAAATCATGAGTCTAATATGCGTGTTTTACATCATCTCGAACAATCACGATCATTTCGTATCCTGTGGGCCATGGAAGAATTAGGACTGGATTGCGAGGTTAAATACTATAAACGTCAGCCCAACCTTTCTGCGCCACCGGCCTTAAAACAGATCCATCCGTTGGGCAAAGCCCCGATTCTGGTCGATCAGGGTCAGGTACTGGCAGAATCTGCGGCGATCCTGGAATATTTGCAGGAAACTTATGATGAAAAGCAGCAGTTTCGCCCAGAAGATATTGCCGAAAAGGCCCAGTACCGTTACTGGATGCATTATGCGGAAGGCTCGTTAATGCCGCTGCTGGTGATGCAACTGGTAATGACCACAGTGCCTAAACATACCCCGTTGCTGATTCGACCAGTCGCCAAAAAAATCTGTGATGGAGTGAAGAAGCAGTTTGTACAGAGCCGTTTAAAAGATCATATCCAGTTTCTGGAAAGCTATTTGAGCGAGCATGATTATTTTGCCGGCCATTTCAGTTTTGCCGATATTCAGATGAGTTTTCCTTTGGAGGCTATGCAGAGCCGGACGGGTCAAAGCTATCCAGCGATTCAGGCCTATCTGAAACGGGTGTCGCAACGTGCTGCCTATGCGCGTGCACTATCCAAAGAAAAACAGATCAGCTCTTAAACGCTTAAAAGAAAAGGTGCCGATGACACCTTTTTTGATGGTTATATTACTCTGGAAAGCTGAGACGTTCTTTAGGGAAAACTACCTTAAAAGTGGAACCTTGGTTTTCCTTGGACTCAATTTCCAGATGTGCCTGATGTTGCATCAGCACATGTTTAACAATTGCCAATCCCAAACCGGTACCACCAGTCCGGCGGCTACGGTCTGAATCGATGCGGTAAAAACGCTCGGTTAGTCGTGGCAGATGTTTGGGATCAATGCCGATACCATTATCTTGCACCACAAAATAGGCGGATTCACCATCATCATGCCAGCCGATGGTGATTGTGCCACCTTTAGGCGTGTACTTAATGGCATTGGTGATCAGGTTGCTAAAGGCGCTGGCCAGTTCCATATCTGAACCGATCAGATCACAATGACTGTCAATGTCCAGATTCAGGGTATGACCATAATCAATATTATAGGCCTGGGCATCATCGAATAGCTGGTTCATCAGACTCGGCATTTCAATGATCTGGTTTTTGGCAATATTCTTATCATTTTCCAGACGTGACAGCAGCAGCAGGTCGTTGACCAGTGCATTCATGCGTCGGGTCTGTGACTGCATCTGATCAAAAGCGCGTTTCCAGCGTGGATTAATATCTTCCTGATCGGTAAAGGTTTCAATATAGCCACTGAGCACGGTCAAAGGAGTGCGCAGTTCATGTGAAATATTATCGACAAAATCCTTTCGCATCTGTTCCAGATTGTGCATCCGGGTCACATCATAAGCAACCAGTACCCGGCTTTCTCCACCAAAACGGGTCATTTTGACCTGCACATAATGGTCTTCAAACAGCGAAGAACGCATTTTTAGGCCGTCGGGAGATTCATCAATATGGTGATAATATTCGATAAAGCTCGGTTGGCGTAGCAAGGTCAGGATATTACGGCGACGGTCATCGCTCGAAATTCCGAGCAGACGTTCAGCCGCCGGATTCCACCATTCAATCTGCTGGTTTTCATCAAGCAGCACCACAGCTTCTTGCAAGGCCACTAGCGAAGATTGTGCACGATCAATCAGTTCGACCATTTCCGCCTGAACAATCCGTTCCTGACGTTGGGCACGATAAACATTGAAAAGTAGCGCACCCCAAATCCCGCCAATATTCGGTGGAACATCATAGGGGCGGTTGGAAATCCATTCATTGACCAGATATAAGGAACGCATTTGGGTTGCAAAGAACGCCACGAAGGCAATTACGATACAAATCCAGAAATACCCAATCCCAAAACCGATAAAGCTGGCGATAATCAGGAAAAAAGCCAGTAAGCGTAAATCCTGTTTCGCAAAATCCCATAAGCTACTGTAACGGATTCTTTTATGTTCGCGTGCCAGTTCGGGGACAGGGTAGGGTTCATACATAAAACAAGATTTACCTTAAAAGATATTAACCTAAAGCGACATCTGAACGGGTCGAAAAGCGATACCCCGTTCCGCGAACGGTTTGTACAAAACGGTCTACACCATAAGGTTCCAGCACTTTACGCAAACGGCGGATATGTACATCGATGGTCCGGTCTTCAATATAGACGTTACCGCCCCACACCTGATCCAGCAATTGCGCACGGGTATAGGCACGTTCCGGATGGGTCATGAAGAATGCCAGCAAACGATATTCAGTCGGCCCCATTTCCAGAATGTTGTTACCAAAATTCACCCGCTGGCTGACCGGATCCAGAATCAGGCCATTGGCATCAATGGTTTTTTCACCGCTCAGGGCATTGGCGCGGCGCAGTACCGCCTTAATTCGGGAGACCAGTTCCCGGGTCGAGAATGGCTTGGTCATGTAGTCATCGGCACCGGCATCCAGACCTTGTACCTTGTGGTCTTCTTCACCGCGCGCTGTGAGCATGATCACCGGAATTTCTGACAGGCTTTCATCACGTTTCAGACGACGACACAGGTCCACACCGCTCACACCACCCGGCATCATCCAGTCCAGCAAAATTAATGCCGGACGCTGGTCCACAATCATCTGATGCGCCTGCTTGGCATCTTCTGCCTGTAAGCACTGAAAACCGGCCATATCCAGAGAGGTATGGATCATTTCCCGAATCGGGAGCTCGTCATCGACGATTAATATGTAGTCATCTTTCACAACGCAATACCCTATTTCATGTAAACGGTGAACCGTTTTATATTTATGACAGGCTTATTACAAAGACTAATTATGACAGTATCATTGCAGAAAGGGAAAAACTGCTGATATTCGCAAAGATTTGTGACAAATATAATGCAGAAACTTGTTAAAAAATCATAAATTAATTTTACTCATTTCCGTAGTACAGCATAAATCTGCAACTGACTGGTAAATGCAGGAAATCCTATTAAGCACAGGATTTAACAGCTATTTTTTCTCGGAAAATGACTCGAGCAGCGCCAAAAAAACCACACTACAAGACGATAAAACTTCCTCAAGCGAATGCTTAAAACCACTCATTACCCAACGAATGGCAATTTGGGTGACATAACCATTTAAACCAGTCGACACCAGTGAAATTTCCTGTTCACTACGATTTAACTGCGGCATCATCAACATGACAAAGGCATGAATCATCCGGTCGAAACGTGACATGGTTTCATGAATAGTGGCCTGATTATGCAGCTCCTGCACCAGCATGGCATCAATATAAATGATCCGTGCCATGCGCGGATTATCACGCAGGGTAGTGAGTAGGGCTGTCAGACCCGCTTCGATCATTTTTTTCGGATCACTCGATGCCTGCATCATGGCCTGCATCACATTCTGTTGCAGTTCATCAATCAGTTTTAAGAAAATGGTCTGAAACAGATGCTCGCTTTTCTTGAAAGATTCATAAAAATAGCGCTCGGTTAGTTTGGCTTCATTGCAGATATCTTTGACGGTAACTGAAAAAAAACCATAACTGCCATAGGCTTCAATTCCGGCTTCGATCAGTTTTTCACGACGTGCCTGCTGTCGTTCAGCCATCGACAGGCCTTTAAACTGACGTTCCTTGGTTTTGGAGGGTCGTGATTTTGCTACTGAGTCGATCGAATCGGTCATAAGGCCTGTGTGCTCATCTGCATGAAGATTTTGAATATCTTAGCAATAAATCTCGCTTAGACCTATATAGAAATGCTGCCCTGAAATTTGGCTTCTAAGGACATGGGATAATTATTGACAATCTATATTGTCAAAACTATATTGAGGATCTGTGCTAGCTCCTGAAACAACAGAACAAGATCCTGCTGTCATGGAATGGCAGTTCTTTACATAAGGAAATTGAATGAAAAATTTTAACAATAAAGTTGCTGCAATTACCGGTGCCGGTTCAGGTATTGGCCAGCAACTGGCGGTATTATTGGCCAAGCAGGGTTGTCACTTGGCGCTGAGTGATATCAATGAACAAGGTCTGGCGCAAACGCTTGAATTGCTCAAAGAGAGTGATGTTCGTGTGACTATCCAGAAAGTGAACGTGGCTGAACTGGAACAGGTGCGTAACTGGGCGGCACAGGTTGAACAGGATCATGGCAGTGTCAATATGATCTTTAATAATGCTGGCGTCGCACTAGGTTCAACTGTTGAAGGGGCGTCTTATGAAGAACTGGAATGGATTGTCGGAATCAATTTCTGGGGCGTGGTGTATGGCACCAAAGAATTTCTGCCACTGATCAAGAAAACTGGCGATGGCCATATCATCAATATTTCCAGCCTGTTTGGTCTGACTGCTCAACCGACCCAGTCTGCTTATAATGCGACCAAGTTTGCGGTACGTGGTTTTACTGAATCCTTGCGTCAGGAACTGGATCTAGAAAATTGTGGAGTGAGTGCACTGTGTGTACATCCGGGTGGTATCCGCACCAACATTGCTAATGCGGCAAAAATGAATAACAGCCTGCTGACTTTAGGTATGAATCCGGAAAAATCAGCCCGTAATTTTAATAAATTATTGCGTTGTCCACCTGCAGAAGCTGCACGTCAAATTCTGGAGGCGGTACAAAAAGACAAGCGCCGTCTGCTGATCGGCAATGATGCCAAAGCGATTGACCTGATTCAGCGGATCTTGCCGACCGGTTATCAGCATGTCACTGCAATGGCGACCCAGTTTGGCAAAAAGAAGAAAAAGTCTGCTTAAGAAATTGCAAAACAGACCCGCGAAAGCGGGTTTTTTTATCGCTGTAATAGGGTCTAATTTTTTGCAAATGAGAGTGTTAGATACTGTAATGCTCTAGGCATACAAAATCCTGCATCTAAATCAACGCTTCAACCGTTTTTTTCTTCCAGACCAACTGATAATACAGTCCCTGCAAAATACACAGGCTGACAAAGGCCAATGCATAGGCATACCAGATACCTTCCAGACCCCACCACTGGCTAAAAAGATAAGCGGCGGGAACTTCAATACAGAGAATGGCAAAAATGTTGATCAGCATTGGCACGGTCACCGTACCACTTGAACGCATGATCGAAGCAAAAATAGCACTGGCGCCAAAGAACAAAATTGACCACAGCACAATAAACAGCAGTTGTTGTCCCAGTACTACAACCTTAGGATCGGTAATAAATAAGGCCATCAAATATTTGGAGAACAAATAAGCCAGAATCACCAGACCGCCGGTAAACAGAATATTCATACTCAGTGCAGTCCGGGTCACTTTATTGAGCAGATCTGATTTACCTGCGCCAATCGCTTGAGCACCAAATACAGACGCAGCAATCGCAATCGACAAAGCGGGAAATTGAATATAATTTAAGACCTGATTGACCGCGCCATAAGCGGCTGTTGCTTCTGCACCATAGCGGTTGACTAGTCCGACAATTACCAGTCCAGCAACTGAAGTCGTGACCATTTGCACACCCGTAGGAACCCCCAGTTTCAAGATCATTCTGCTCAACTGTGGCTGATGACGAATATTTTTTAATAAAGCCCAGTCCAGTCTGAGCGGATGTTGCCTATAATTCAAATACAGGATTAAAAACAACAGGACTGCCAGATTTCCCAGAATGGTGGCAATCGCCGGCGAGATAATACCCATTTTAGGAAAGCCAAAATAACCGGCAATCAGGACCGGTGTCACCACCAAACCCACCCCAATGGTAAGTGCGGAAGCGAACAGGGGTGTGGTGCTGTCGCCAACGCCGCGCAAGATGGAAGTATAAATAATATAGATAAAAATTAAGGGACTACCCGCTAGCATCCATTGCACATAGGGCAAGGATAAATGCATCACATCCGGATCTGTGCCAAGCGCCAAGAGAATATTTTCAGCAAAAATTACCCCAAAAAGTGCAATCAAACTTCCGCCAATTAAAGTCATAAATAAAGTTGAACCGACCACACAGCGCACTTTTTCTATATTTTTCCCGCCCCAAGCCTGGCCAATCAATACGGTAGAGCCGGCCGATAAACCAATCACAAAGGCCATCAGACAAAACAGGATCGGGAAAAAAACGGCAACAGCAGCAATCGCATTCACTCCGAGCATTTGTCCCACAAAAACCGTATTGATCGTGCCGGAGAGACTTTGCAGGATATTGGTCGCAATTAATGGCAACAGAAATACCAGAAAGGCTTTCCATAAATTCTGTTGATGAATCAGTGAGTGCTGTGCCATGCGACATCCTGTGATTGAATTATCATCTATTTGTTGATGCAGCTATTATTCGGCAGAATATAAGAAAAAGCCTTAGCTTTTAAGTAACTAAGGCATTTATTTTATGAGAGTTTTAGTTAAAAGGTGAGTTAAACCTTTGAAAGAATTTGACCTGCCTGGATCAGAGTTTGTTCTTTTTTTGCAAAGCAGAACCTGAGCAGACGTAAATCGGCAGGAGGGTGCTGGTAGAACGCGGAGACTGGAATCGCGACAATCCCATGTTGTTCTGCCAGAAAATGGCACATGGAAAAATCATCGAGCTCAGGCCGAATCTCTGAATAATCTAAGTTCTGAAAATAAGTCCCTTGAGAAGGTGTCCATTTAAAGCGTGATGTTTTAATGGATGAGTTAAATAAATCCCGTTTATTTTGATAAAAAGAGGACAGTTCAGGTATATGCTCAGGATGCAGTTGCATATATTCCGCCAAGGCAACCTGAACGGGTGTCACACCGCAGAAACTGGCAAACTGATAAATCTGTCTGAACATTTTCATGAGTGCCGGTGCAGCAATACAAAATCCGGTTTTCCAGCCCGTGACATGGAAGGTTTTACCAAAAGAACCAATCACAAAACTACGCTCACGAAGTTCTGGGAATGACCAGGCCGAATAGTGCTGAATGCCATCAAAAACCAGATGTTCATAGACTTCATCCGACAGCACCACAATATTGCGCTCGCTAATCAGCTCGATCAGTTGTTGCCAGTCTGCTTTGGACCAAACACTCCCACTCGGGTTATGCGGAGTATTCACGACAATCATGCGGGTACGGTCATTAATGGCATCTTTGACCTGATTCCAGTCCACAGAAAAATCAGGATGCTGCAAAGCAATATGCACTGGCTTTGCCCCGATCAGTTGTACCGCAGGGCCATAACTGTCGTAGCTTGGATCAAAAATAATCACTTCTTCACCGGCGCGCACCGTAGCTTGAATGGCACAAAAAATCGCAATCGTGGCCCCAGGCGTAATCGTGATTTCCTCGACAGGATCAATAATCAGTTGATCACGCTGTTGATAGAGATCTGCCACCAGACCGCGCAAGACTGGCAGACCATCTCCCGGGGCATACTGGTTAAATCCGTTCTGGCTGGCCCGGTTTAAAGCTTCAATCAAGGCAGGAGGCGCTGCAAAGTCCGGAAATCCTTGAGAAAGATTCAAGGCTCCGAGTTTTTGTGCCAAGGCCGACATGGTACTAAAAATGGTCACGCCCAAATTAGGTAATTTAGAAGGGAGTTCCAGCATGTCCTTGGCCTTGAAGAATGAGATCTGAATGAGTGTAACAGCAAGTTCCGTATAGGATAATCAGAAAAATAGGGAATATTGGGCAATATTTTTAATTAAGATGTACCACATGCAATTTAAGATTTTTAATTGAAGGGCCATAAATTAAAGGCCTAATTATGTGAAATGCATCGTGAACTGGACGAAATGGATAACTTTTCCTAAAATCTGCCGCACAATAATAAAGCTTAAAATTATAACTATAAAATGCCAAAACCTATCCATATGCTGGTGGAGCAGCTCGGGCTTAAGCGACAGCATCGTGCGCTACATTTACAGTTTTCACATCCTCCTTTAAATCATCAGGTTTTGATTCAGCGTATTGAGGGTCAGCATCAGATCAATCAAGGCCTGCAGGCTGAACTGATCTGTCTTTCCACTCATGCTCATATTGCCTTGAAACAGTTTATCGGCTGTCGGGTGGCCATTGATCAGGTCACAGACCGGGGTGAACTTTTCCGGACTACGGGCATTATTACTGCAGCCAGTCAAGGGCAGAATGATGGAGCTTTGACCCTGTATAAATTGACGCTAAATGATCCGACTGCACTCTGGCAGAAGCGCCGTAACAGTCGGGTTTTTATGAATAAGACGGTGCGCGAGATCAGTGAAATCCTGTTCAGTGAATGGCAAAACAGAAGTGTATTATTCGCGGCCAGTCTCAGCCTGGATTTGACAGGACTCAGCCGGGACTATGATGTCCGACCTTTTGTAATGCAGTCGAATGAATCGGATTATGATTTTCTGACCCGTTTATGGCGTAGCGAAGGAATTAACTGGCTGATTGATGAAAGGCAATTAACTGTGCCTGTATCAGCCAGCGAGATTCAAGATCAGCTTTTAAAACTGGTAGATCATTCCCAATATTTTTCAGCTTTAAAACGCCGCTCCATCCGGTTTCATCGCAGTCATGCCACCGAACAGCTCGACACGCTGAACAGTCTGATTGCGGTACGTCAGCTCAATCCGAATAGTACCCAGACCCAGCGTTGGCATGCCCAGCAACTTGCCCAGGATCAAAGCCAGCCTTTATTCAGTAATCATCAGCAAAGTGATATCCATGCAAATGCCACTCTTCAGCTTGAAGATGCGTGGAACATCAGTCCGGCTTGGACCGGCGACTTAAATCATGAGGATCAGGTGACAGCATCTGGTATAGCCCAACTGGATCGACTCAATCAGCAGCTCAGTGACTATCATGCTTTGCAGTCTAAATATTTTAAAGCCAGTAGCAGCGTACGAGATGCTCAGGTTGGATACTGGTTTGAACTGCAACAGCATCCTGAAATTGATCAGCATCCTGCCCATCAACGTGAATTTCTGATTTTAGCTAAGCGGTTTTATAACCAGAACAATTTACCCAAAGATATCTTATCTCAGCTGGACAGTTTGCTTGAGAAGAGCGGCTGGCAGATGACACAGGAGGAACGACAGGCCAATGAACTACAGATGGTGCGCCGTGAAATCCAGGTTGTTCCTGAGTACCACCCCTTCATTCATCGGCCTGCTGCATATCCGCAACGGGCTCGAGTGGTCGGACCTGAAGGTGAAACGATTCATGTCGATGCATGGGGGCGGGTGAAAGTTCGTTTTCTGTTTACCCGGAGTGAGGATCATCAGCATGATGGCGGCGCAGGTAGCAATGACAATGATAGCGATTCTGCTTGGGTGGATGTTTTGACCCCTTGGGCGGGTGAGGGTTATGGCATCAGGTTGCATCCGCGAATTGGCGAAATTGTAGTGATTGACTTCTTTGAAGGTGATATCGACCGGCCCTTTGTGGTGGGACGGATTCATGAAGCAGAACGGCATCCGACCATGTTTGATGCAAAAGGAGAACTTCCTGCGACCAAAAAACTCAGTGGCATCCGTTCTCAGGAGGTCGATGGGGATGGCTTTAACCAGTTGCGTTTCGATGATACCCCTGAACAGATTAGTGCGCAGCTGCAAAGTAGTCATGCAGCCAGTCAGCTCAATCTGGGAAATCTAAGCCATCCTAAAGAAAGTGAAAGCAGCGAAGGTCGAGGAGAAGGTTTTGAACTAAGGACAGACCAGTGGGGTGCCATACGTGCAGGAAAAGGCTTATTAATCTCCACTTATCGGCAAGATTCAGCAGCAGGCAATCACCTGGATGCGAGTCGTGCCAAAGAGCAGATTGAATCGAATCTCGATCATAGTAAAACCTTGAGTGATATTGCTGAACAACAGCAGACTGATCCGCTGGAATTTTTTGATAGTTTAAAACAGTTTCTGAATCAGATTGAAGCTGAAGACCGGGGCAAAGCTACTGCATTTAAACAGGCGGTGATGCTGTTAACCGCACCCCAATCGATTGCACTGAGCACAAAGGAAAATATCCATTTATCCGCTGATCAGCAAATCAATCAGAGTGCGGGGGACAATATTCATTTTTCCACACAGAAATCTTTAGTTGCTCATGCACAGGACCGGATCAGTTTGTTCGCTGCTCAAGAAGGCGTAAGTGTCTATGCAGCTCAAGGCAAAATTGAAATACAAGCCCAAGATGATGCAATTGAAGCGATTGCCCGCAAGGTAATCAAGCTTATTTCGACTGAAGACAAGATCGAAATCACCAGTCCGAAGGAGATCGTACTGACCGCTGGAGGGTCTCAAATTAAGATCAATGGCGGTGGAGTAATGGTCACAACTGGTGGAAAATTTGAGTGTAAGGCAGGGAAGCATAATTTTATGGGAGGGGCTAAAGTCTCTTATGAAATACCTCAGCTTCTGAATAATGCTTTATATAGCAATAGGCTAGATATATATGATCTATTTTGGCAGTCCGATTTCAGTTCAATAAATTATAAAGCTTTTATTCCTGATACTAATTCGTATATTTCAGGTCAGCTTGATACGCATGGTCGTACTGGAAAAATTACTACAGCTGATCCCTCTAAAGTAGAAATTTTGGTAGGGCTCAATGATGAATGGGGATTAAGTGTCCAAGGTTATGATGTTGATGACCTGATTGAGCAGAATAATAAATAGGATATAAAAATGACAAATAAGTCTTTAGCAACCATACAAATTCTAGATTTGTTAGGCAATCCAATTCCTAAAGTTCAATATGAAGTCAAAAATAGTAAGACAGGTCAACATGTAGTAAAGGGTTCTACCAATTCCAAGGGGTGCCTTTATGAAATTCAAAGAGACAAAGGAACGGTTTTAGACATATATGTCAAAAGCCTTTTGGGTGGAGGTATGAAAAAAGTTCAGACCTTCATAATGGCGAAAGACCGTATGCTGGTTACGGTTATAAGTCCTAAAATTCTCTTGGATTTAAAAACAGTAGAAAATAATGGAAATAAAGGAAGTTATAAACGTAAAACACATAAGGTTAAAAAAGGTGAAACTTTATCATCTATTGCACAACAGTATCACACCACAATCCGAGTGCTCGAAAGGCTGAATGGGATAAAAGATGTCAATAAAATCAGCATAGGACAAGTAATTAAACTTCCAATTAATATGCCTGCTACAGGAAATAATACAAGTATTGATAGAAAGCCAAACCCTCAAAAAAATGCTTTTCAGAATAATAAGTCTCAATCATCAGAGAAAAGTAAAAAAGAGACTAAACAGGCTGATAAAGGAATTGTGAATACAGTTGAAGAGTATGAGAAGAAAGCATTAGAGCAGCTTAATGAATGGTATGAAGAAGGTAAGAAAGCTTTATCGGATGCAATAAAAATTGATATGAAAGAGGATCGCAGTCAGGATGGCGGAACACCGAAAACTGATACTTCCAATTTATGTAAAACTAATCCTCAATGTATATCTCAAGGCAAAAGTGAACTTATTAGAGAGGTTAATATCAGGCTAGCAGGCTTTGGTGGCGCATTACCTACAGATGAATTTACTCCTTTAACAGCGGAATGTATAAAACAATTTCAACGGGATTATATGGGGGTTCCTGAAACTGGAAAAATATGCGGAAGTTTTTTAGCAGCTTTAGATAAGTTCCGTGATGAATATGGAATTGCTAAATTTATAGATTCTTTTAAATGTTCATGCGGTAAGTGTAGTGGATTTGGAATGAGACGGATCGGTACGTTTACATTCGAAAACTATCAGAAAACCTCAGGAAAATATGTAAAAGTTCAAAAAACTCTTAAGGAATCAGAAGGGATGCATCGAAGCCTTGTGTGGGGGTTAAAAGCAATGATGTTCTACTTTGATAAGAAAAGTAATCCTCAAGGATATAAAATATCTAAAATATCATCAGGTTATCGTTGTATAGATAATAACTTAAAAAAGAGAAGAGCTACAACTAATCATATGGGTACAGCTATAGATATAGTTATCTATAATAAAAATAGTCAAGTAGTTAGTCTAGATGAATTGGAAAATACAGTCAGAAAAGAATGGTTTTGCACATATTTAAACGCAACGATGGGGTGGTCGAATAATAGATTTGGATTAGAGCGCTTATCTCATGGAGCAACTACTTGGGTTCATTTAGACGTAAGAGAGTTTTCAGATGAATTTAAAATCGATAAGTTATTTTCCAAGACTGCAAATGGTTTAAATGGTGATTATCTAGTTAATTTGTTTAGAAGAGACGGTAAGGCTAGTACAATTTTAGGATGCACTGGACTTGCGGCTGCGCCTATGAACAGCCCAGCTTTAAAGGACAGTTCTTTAGAAGAATTGATCAAGCAACTAGGTTCTGCAATTTCACATGGTGAAGGGAATTACGAATCATACAATACAGGAACTATTAAGAATAAAGTGATACATTCCTTTTTGTATCCAGCAAAAGGTACAGTCACTAATAAAACAATTAATCAAATTATTGAAAGTTATACTTTGTCTCCTAGAGATACTTCTAGAATGTTTGCGGTGGGTAAATATCAGATAACTCCAGATCCTATGAGAGAGGCAAAATTAAAACTTAAACTAAGCGGAAATGAGAAATTTGATGAAAATCTACAAGAAAGAATTTTTCGAGATTACCTGATTCCTTCGAAAAGGCCTAAACTAGGAAATTTTGTTCTTAAAGGGATTGGAAATACGGAAGATGCTCAATATGAAGCAGCAAAAGAATGGGCATCCATCGCTACTCCAAAAGGCTATCAAATTAGCCAAAACTGTGGTGGTCATGTTTCAGATGGCACTAAATCTTTTTATGAAAGTACTGCTAATCATGCTAATAAAAAATCAACAGAAATGGTTAAAGAAATTTTAGAAAAAATTAATAAATATCATAAACAATAGTAGACGTGTGAGATATAGAATGAATAAAAAAATTAGTATATTATTATTTTTTGGTTTTTTTTGTATGGTGGGTGGTAATGCAAAAGTAATTGAAAGTAATAAGGCATCAAAAATAAAAGTACAGCCTTGTGGATTTGACTATGATATTGACAATTATTATTGTAAAGCTGAAAATATAAAGTTATATGAAAATAATATTGGTAAAAATGTAAATTACAATAAAAATTATACAGTTATTAAAATTGATGATGGGAAGTATACTCGACTAGCGGCTTTGAACCAAAAAACATTAATTATCTATCCCTTGAATTATAAAATTGAAAAAGAAAAATCACAAATTAAATTCTCCAGTTCCAATGGAAATTTATGTGTTACCGGTAATTTATATAGCTATCGGAATACTTATAATGATTCAAAAATATGCTTTAGAATTATAGAGGATGCATTTGTAAAAATAAGCATTGATGAAAATATAAAATATATAAGTTTATCTAACTTTAAACAAATTTTGTTGCCAAATTCTTCAGATTACTTTAATCAATGTTTGAAAATTAATTCGAAAAATAAGTGTGAGAAACTTAGTGACTCAGAAAATCATATTTATAGATTTGATGAGATAAAGAAAAACTCTCAAGAAATAGGAGATGTTTTAAATAATGAAAAAATAAAAAAACTGAATTTAGATGGTTTTAAATTTTTACCTTATTCAGAAAAATCTCAATATTTAATAGGTGAAAAATATGAAGATACAGATGAAGAGTCTTCATCTGTATATTATCTCATTAAAATAAAGCCTGATATTGAAGTTAGAAGAATTGGAAATTTTTATTCTATAGATAAAAAATTTAATTTAAGTTATAGCGATTCTTCAGGAAGTAAGAAAAATATTAAATTAGAATTATAGAAAAAAGACGGCTCTCGCCGGCTTTTTTACTTTTACCCTTCCAAAACCTCTTCCAGCAGCTCCTCACTCGGTGCAAAGTAATATGCGCCATCCAGCGGAGTTACGAAGTGCAGCAGGTGGTCATGAATTCCATCACCAGAGGTACCGAACATACGTTCTAACATAGCATCAATAATTTTCAGGTCTTTGGTGTAGGCAATAAAGAATAGACCCTGGTCACCACGTCCGTCACCATAAGGCAGAGAATGACGCAGAATTTCCATTTCTTCGCCTTCTTCACCTTCAACTACAGTACGTGCTACGTGCGCATTTTCAGGTTTGACCTCATCATCCAATTCAATAGATTCAAGCTTGGTACGGCCCATAACCTGTTCCTGAGTATCGACTTTTAGCTTTTTCCATTTTTCCAGGTTATGCGCGTAACGCTGGGCAAAAATAAATGAACTGTCTTGGAAAACACCTGAATCTTCACCTAATAACGCGACTTCTGCACGATCATCCGGGAATTGTGGATTTTCAGTACCATCGATGAAGCCGGTAATATCACGACCATCAAAGTAGCGGAAGCAAACTCGCTCATCCAGCACCTGAACCTGGTCCTGAATTCCTTCAAAAAAAGCTTGACTGAGCGCAAAGCAGATATCAGCACGGGCACTGGCAATATGAATCAGTACATCTGCTGGAACAACCGGCATATCAAACGAACCATGAATGGGTTCAAGCTGTTTAAAGCCTGCAGGAGCTTGATCATAAAGTTTTGTCCACAGTTCAGGACCAAAAGCTACGCCTGTTTTAATTTGTGCTTGAGGGTGTTGCGTGATCAGCCGATCACGAGAAGTAAACAAATGTTCGAGTTGTTCTTTTAATTTTTCAATACTCAAATCTTTAAGACGTAACACAATAAAGCGAGCATGATCTGAAGGAAGTGGCAAGATTACCGATTGGGCTGTCATTCATGGCTCCTATAAGGATAGATCCTGTTTTTAATGTGCATATTGTGCCTGAAGCCAGACAGAGTGAATAGTCTGATACTTTATATTTAAGCAGGTTTTTAGCCTGATTTTATTAGAAAATTCATATAATATTGGGTGGGTTTTTCTGAGTGAAATGTTCATGTCCTATCAAATGTGGTTTGCCTATATGTTGGCCTGCTGGGTGATTAGTGTCTCTCCGGGTGCTGGTGCAATTGCATCGATGTCGAGCGGATTGAATTATGGTTTTCGGCATGGTTACTGGAATGCGCTGGGTCTGCAACTGGCTTTACTGGTACAGATTGCAGTGGTTGCAGCAGGCGTGGGAGTTTTGTTTGCGACAACCCCATGGGCATTTTTAGTGGTGAAATGGTTTGGTGTTGGCTACCTGTTATATTTGGCAGTTTTGCAATGGAAAGCACCTGCACAGAACATCGAAATTAAACATGAATTGACGCGAAAATCGAGAGGAAAACTGGTACTGCATGGTTTCTTGGTTAATATCCCTAATCCTAAAGCCATCGTATTTTTACTGGCCGTCTTGCCGCAATTTCTGGATTTGTCCAAACCACAATGGATTCAGTATTTGATTATGGCTGCAACAATGGTGACGATTGATCTGATTGTGATGGCGGGTTATACCGGATTGGCTGCTAAAGTTTTAAGGCTACTAAAATCACCGAAACAACAAAAAGTCATGAACCGGACTTTTGCCGGTTTATTTGCAGGTGCTGCATTTTTATTGAGTTTGGTGCATCAATAACGAGTGTTTGCTCTCTCCTTAAAGGAGAGAGGCTGAATAGATCATTAGAAAATCATCATGATTTAACAGAAAGATTAATTCAGCTTTTTAAACTTCTGCACACAGAAGATCAGTGCAAATAGCACCGCCATGGTCAGGACAATGGTTAAACCTGTCGAAGTATTGAGACCTGCACTCGACCATAGGCCCACGGTCACCCCAATTTGCGCAATCACGAATGCCCAGATCACCATTTGTTTAGGCGAGTGTGCAAGGAGCCGTGCAGTCAAGGCAGGAATCACCAGTAATGCCCCCATCAAGAGTGAACCGACTGCTTTTAGGGCGAGCACGGTAAAGAGCGCCAGCAATAACATGAAGATCAGGCGTTGCCATTTGGCATTCACGCCTTCACTGACCGCCATGTCCGGATCAATCGCGATTTGAATCTGCGCTTGCCAACTCTTATAGAGGACGGCTAAGGCCAGAATAATCACAATGGCAAAGGTGGGTAAGTCCGCCCAAGAAATCGTAAGTAAATCACCAAATAGGTAGCTGAGAAGTTCCGGTCTTAAACTCGGTAAATGCTGAATGAATAATAATCCCGAGCAAAGCAGTGTTGCTGAACACAGCGCCAGCAAGGCATCATTCGGCAGGCGCGGATCATGCAGTATCCACAAAATCCCTACCAATAATAAGGCAATAAAAGTGACTCCTATCCAGAGCGGTAAACTTAAAGCTCCAGCAATGGCAACACCGAGTAAAGTACCGTGTGCCATGGTGTCGGCAAAGAATGACATACGCCGCCAGAGCATGAGACAGCCCAGCGGTGCAGTCAGAAATACCAATAGCGTTCCCATGATCCATGCAGGTAAAAGGAGTTGTAACCAATCCATCATGGTTTAAGCTTCCGGCTCGGGGTGAATATGAGGGCGTGAATCATGCTGACAGGGTGTGGCAGAATCGCCATGCGCGCAATGATCATGATGATGTTGATAGAATACGCGATTGGTGCCAAAAATCGCCTGATATTCAGGATGTTGCTGCACGCTTTCCGGCAGCCCGCTACAACAGATATGCTTGTTTAAGCAGACCACACGAGTCGTACCTTGCATCACCCATTGTAGGTCATGTGAAACCATCAGTACGGCACAGCCATATTTTTCCGGCAAGTTACGCACATATTCATACAGTTCAGCTTCGGACTGGATGTCTAGACCCTGCATCGGTTCATCGAGAACTAAAATGTCCGGCTGACGTAATAAGGCACGAGCCAATAGCACCCGCTGACGTTCGCCACCAGACAACTGCTGAACTTTAGAATCTTGCAGTTTACTAATACCGGTATCCCGGATAATTTCAGTTTTAATCTGGGACGGGCACTTTTCTAGTGCTAATAAATCTTTTACCCGTAGCGGTAAGCTATGTGAGGGATTGAATTTTTGCGGCACATAGGAAAATTTGAGTTTGCGCGCAGTTTTGATTTCACCCGATTGTGGTTTCAGTATGCCCAGCATGACTTTAATCAAGGTCGATTTACCAGCACCATTGGGACCAATCAGTGTGACAATTTCTTTCTCTTGTAACGAGAAATCAATGGCTTTTAAGATATCGCGCTCATCGATTTTGACCCAGATCTTGGAAAGCTGAATCAAGGGAGAGGCACTTAAGCTTTGTTGCGGCACTGCTGACAAATTCCTGAAATTTCGATAATGCTGTGATGTGCCGTGAAGTCGTCCGAGCTGGCCAGTGCATCGAGTTGATCGAGCAGGCCCTGAGCCGACGCTTCTTTGACGGCTTTACATTCGGTACAGATTAAAAAAGCGGCCTGATGACCTTCACGCGGATGGCAACAGGGAATATAGGCATTGATCGAGGTCAGACGATGAATCAGCCCTTTGCTTAATAAAAAATCCAGAGTGCGATACACCGTGGGTGGTGCTGCAGGACGATCACTGGCATTTTTCATTTGTGCCAGCAGATCATAGGCGCCCATCGGGCCATGCGCATTCAGAATGAGTTCCAGCACTTCTTTACGTAAAGGTGTAAGGCGTGCGCCGCTTGCTGCACAAAGACTTTCCGCTTCAGCAAGACGTTGTGCGACATTGGGATGGTCGTGCACGCCGTGCAATGCGTTGTGGTGTTCGTGCGAACAGGAACCCATAGTTCACCTCAAGTGCGAAACTGAAAATTAATAGATTTCAAATCTTAACATGAAGCGTTCTGAGTTTCGATTAGGCATAGGTATTTTTGTATTTTTGTTATATTATAACACTTCCTGATTTTATCGTTTTTAAGTGATTTCTACTCATGTTCCGTCTCCTTGCAATCAGTCTGCTGGCATTGTTCAGTACACTCAGTTGGTCACAAAGTCTGGTGGTGTCTACGCAGCCGATCTATCTGATTGCCAAGAAAATTACCCAAGGTGTGGAACAGCCGACTTTATTGCTGGCCAACCAAAGTGGACATGATGTGAGTCTGACTCCGGCGCATCGAAAAACTATTCAGAATGCAGGTCTGGTGATCTGGCTGGGTCAGGCGCATGAAGCACCCTTGGCCAAAGTGCTGAATGAAAGTAATAAAGGCATTGCACTGTTAGACTCGGGGATATTGACCACCTTGCCGATGCGTAATCCGCGTGGCGAGGCCTTAAAAAATACGGTAGACACGCATGTCTGGCTCGATCCGAATAATGCAGTGCGGATTGGTTTCTTTATTGCGGCGCTACGTTCGCAGCAATTGCCGGAGCATCGTGAACGCTACTGGAAAAATGCCCGTGACTTTGCACAAAACATGTTTGCTACGGCTCAGCGTTATAGTTCAAGTAACAAAGCCAAACCTTATTGGTCTTATCACGATGCCTACCAGTATCTTGAGCGCCCACTCAATTTAAAATTCATGGGGGCATTGACCGATGATCCACATGTTTCACCAACCGTGGCGCAAATCAAGTTTTTACAGGATCATCGTCCACAGCGCAAAATGTGTCTGCTGGCCGAAGGTCATGCCAGTGAGAACCAGTACCGCAAACTCAATCCGGTACTGTTCCAGCATGTCGATGAAAGCATGAGCGGGGCAGGGGACTTTGTGCAGGCTTGGCAGCAATTGGCCACAGAAACCCAGAAATGTGTACTAAATGCACGCTAATGATTTAAAAAATAGACAGATTTTGATTAGTTTAACAGCAGTGGCCCGATTTAAAAAAACACGACTAAGGTCGGGAAAAGATTGCATGTTCAGGGGTGTAACTCTATAATGCCTGCGATTAAAAATAATCACCTGTTAAACTTGTCAAGCATGATTGCTGTGAGTGAATAAATAATGAGCCGAACTAGTCGCTTGATTGACCGACGATTAGCGAAAGCTTTGGTCCTCCTGCAAGCCTGTATGATCCCTGTTTCAGCCTTGATCGGCTGGGTCGTGAAAGACTCAACCGCAGCCTTGAGTGCAGCATTAGGTGCACTGGTATGTTGGCTCGCGACTTGTTATTTTTCGTGGCAATCGTTTCGAGCAGCAGGAGCCCGCGCGTCTAAACAAGTTCTTTCGAACATGTATAAAGGCTTGATGGGAAAGTTTGCCATTGTGATTGTTGGTTTCATTTTAATTTTAAGCAATGTTAAACCGTTGTCAGCGGTGGCGTTGTTTTGTGGTTTTATACTTGTTCAAGCCATGTCGTGGGTCGCTCCGTTTTGGGCGTCACGTCTACAAAAATGAGTATAAGCACAACAAGAAATTGAAAAGTTTTTCAGGAGCAGGCGAGATATCAAGCAGCACGCGATATTCGTTTGTTCTATTAGTTTTTTGACATTGACCAGGTGTGATTTATGGCTGCTGAAGAACATGCCCTTACTTCGACCGAGTATATCAAGCATCACTTGACCAACATGACCTATGGCAAAATGCCGGACGGTACGTGGAAATTGGCCGAGAGCGGTGCTGAAGCTCAACAGATGGGGTTCACTGCTATTCACTTGGATTCAATGGGTTGGTCTATCGGACTGGGTCTGATTTTCTGTTTGTTGTTCTGGTTGGTTGCGAAAGCGGCTAATGCTGGTGTTCCTACCAAGTTCCAGTCTGCAATTGAAATGATTATCGAGTTTGTAGATTCAAGTGTACGTGATACCTTCCACGGGAAGTCTCGATTAATTGCACCCTTAGCATTAACCATTTTCGTGTGGATTTTCCTCATGAACTTGATGGATTTGATCCCTGTTGACTTTATTCCTTATGTAGCTCAACACGCGATTGCTTCTATGCTGGGTGTAGACCCTCATCAGGTTTACTTTAAAATTGTTCCGACTACAGATCCAAACATTACCCTCGGTATGTCTATTTCTGTATTCTTCTTAATTATTTTCTATAGTATTCGTGAGAAAGGTGTTGGCGGCTTCGTTGGTGAGTTAGCACTGAACCCATTTAACCCAAGTAATCCAGTTGCTAAAGTGCTTTTAATTCCATTTAACTTATTGTTGGAATTGACTACTTTCTTGGCGCGACCAGTTTCATTGGCTCTACGACTGTTCGGTAACATGTATGCGGGTGAGTTAATCTTCATTCTTATCGCGTTATTACCGTTCTGGATCCAGTGGGCGTTGTCTGTGCCTTGGGCGATTTTCCACATTTTGATTATTACGCTACAAGCATTCATTTTCATGATGTTGACTATCGTGTACATGAGTATGGCAAGCGAAAAGCATTAATGGTATTGCCTAACTGTCAACGGATGGTTGGGCACACAATTTTTTAACTTAATTTGGTATAAAACCTAACCTCTGAGGAATTATCATGGAACTCACTTTAGGTCTAGTTGCAATTGCATCTGCTATCTTGATCGCTTTCGGTGCTTTAGGTACTGCGATTGGTTTTGGTCTTCTAGGCGGCCGTTTCCTTGAAGCTGTAGCTCGTCAACCAGAATTGGCTCCACAACTTCAAACTCGTATGTTCTTAATCGCGGGTCTTCTTGATGCTGTGCCTATGATCGGTGTTGGTATTGGCTTGTTCTTCATCTTCGCTAATCCATTTGTAGGTTAATCAGCTTAATTCCGAAATTCACTATTTGAGGAATTTGCAATGAATATCAACCTCACATTGTTTGGCCAAGCGATTGCGTTTGCGATTTTCGTCGCATTCTGCATGAAGTTTGTATGGCCACCACTAATCAATGCGATTAGTGAACGTCAGCGTAAAATCGCTGATGGCTTAAATGCTGCTGAAAAAGCGAAGGCTGACCTTGCAGATGCGCAAGCACAAGTGAAAGCTGAGTTAGACGCGGCAAAAGCACAAGCGGCTCAATTGATCGAACAAGCGAACCGTCGTGGTGCACAATTGATCGAAGAAGCGCGTACCCAAGCTGCGGCTGAAGGTGAGCGTATTCGTCAACAGGCTAAAGAAGCTGTTGATACTGAAATCAATGCTGCTCGCGAAGAATTGCGTCAACAAGTGGCTGCTCTTGCAGTAACTGGTGCTGAGAAAATTCTTAGCCAGCAAGTTGATGCAGAAGCTCACAATGCCATGCTGACTCAGCTGGCTGCTAAACTTTAAGAGAGGCGGATTATGGCTGAACTCTTGACGTTGGCACGCCCATACGCTAAAGCAGCATTTGCTTACGCTTCTGAGCAAAGTGCAACTGACTCTTGGTCAACAGCACTTGAATTGCTCAGTGCTGCGGTGCAAGACGAAGCATTTTCAGCTTATCTAAATCGCCCTGAGCTTACACCTGCTGAGCAGGTGGCTCTTTTTGCGAAAGTTTTAGGTGAAGACCAAACTGCGGCAGTGTCTAACTTCCTGACATTGCTTGCAGAGAATAACCGTTTGGTTCTTCTTCCTGAGATTGCAGCAGAATATGAGCAGCTTAAATCACAGAATAACAATACTGTGGATGTTGTGATTGAATCAGCATTCCCATTGACTTCTGTACAGGAACAACTTCTTACTCACGCATTAGAGAAAAAATTCG
The DNA here is from genome assembly GCF_024129855.1 of Acinetobacter lwoffii. Lineage (GTDB taxonomy): Bacteria > Pseudomonadota > Gammaproteobacteria > Pseudomonadales > Moraxellaceae > Acinetobacter > Acinetobacter lwoffii_L. Next base: position 9,096 of record NZ_JAMXXC010000024.1, on the reverse strand, counting down.
AAGCGGCGGTAAATGTTTCTGTAGAAGTTAACCCAGCGCTGATTGCTGGTGTAGTTATTCGTGCAGGCGACCAAGTGATAGATGATTCTGCGCTTAACAAGCTTGAAAAAATGCGTACTCGTCTTCTTGCTTAATTGCATTTAGAAGACTGAACTTTAAAAAGATTGAGGTATAGCGCAATGCAACAACTGAATCCATCCGAGATCAGTGCGCTCATTAAACAGCGTATCGGCGATCTGGACACCAGCGCAACCGCTAAGAACGAAGGAACCATTGTTATGGTTTCCGACGGTATTGTGCGTATTCACGGCTTAGCTGACGCTATGTACGGTGAAATGATCGAATTCGACGGCGGCCTTTACGGTATGGCACTGAACCTAGAACAGGATTCAGTGGGCGTCGTTGTTTTAGGTAACTACTTAAGCCTTCAAGAAGGTCAAAAAGCGCGTTGCACAGGTCGTGTATTAGAAGTTCCGGTTGGTCCAGAACTTTTAGGCCGTGTAGTAGATGCTTTGGGTAACCCGATTGATGGTAAAGGCCCTATTGATGCAAAATTAACTGATGCTGTTGAAAAAGTAGCACCAGGCGTAATTTGGCGTCAATCAGTGGATCAACCTGTACAAACTGGTTATAAATCAGTAGATACAATGATCCCTGTAGGCCGTGGTCAACGTGAGTTGATCATTGGTGACCGTCAAACTGGTAAAACAGCAATGGCGATCGACGCGATCATCGCTCAGAAAAACTCTGGCATTAAATGTGTATACGTAGCAATCGGTCAAAAACAATCGACTATCGCTAACGTGGTACGCAAGCTAGAAGAAACTGGCGCTATGGCGTATACAACTGTTGTAGCAGCAGCTGCAGCTGATCCAGCAGCAATGCTGTATCTAGCTCCGTACTCTGGCTGTACAATGGGCGAATACTTCCGTGACCGCGGTGAAGATGCGTTAATCATTTATGATGACTTGTCTAAGCAAGCTGTTGCTTACCGTCAAATTTCATTGCTTTTACGCCGTCCACCAGGTCGTGAAGCGTATCCAGGTGACGTGTTCTATCTACACTCGCGTCTACTTGAACGTGCTTCTCGTGTATCTGCTGACTACGTTGAGAAATTCACTAACGGTGAAGTTAAAGGCCAAACTGGTTCATTAACTGCATTGCCGATTATTGAAACTCAAGCGGGTGACGTATCTGCATTCGTACCAACCAACGTAATTTCGATTACTGATGGTCAGATCTTCCTTGAAACATCATTATTCAACGCAGGTATTCGTCCTGCTGTGAACGCGGGTATCTCTGTATCTCGTGTTGGTGGTTCAGCGCAAACCAAGATCATCAAGAAATTGTCTGGTGGTATCCGTACTGCTTTGGCGCAATACCGTGAATTGGCAGCATTTGCTCAGTTCGCTTCTGATCTTGACGAAGCAACTCGTAAGCAACTTGAACATGGTCAACGTGTAACTGAGTTAATGAAGCAAAAACAATATGCTCCTTACTCAATTGCTGACCAAGCTGTTTCAATTTATGCATCTAACGAAGGCTACATGGCTGACGTAGACGTTAAGAAAATCGTAGACTTTGATGCTGCGTTGATTTCTTACTTCCGTTCAGAACATGCTGCGTTAATGCAACAAATCGATGCCTCTGGTGATTACAACAAAGACATCGAAGCTGCAATCAAAGCAGGTATTGAAAGCTTTAAAGCGACTCAAACTTACTAATTTCAACCTCTGTTGAATTTAGTGTCGGTTTGGTTCACGGAATCAACCTTCGGAAGCTCGCAAGGGCTTTCGAATACTAGGTTAAGCGTATGGCAAATTTAAAAGAAATTCGCGCCAAAGTAGCTAGTATCAAGAGCACGCAGAAGATTACTCGAGCGATGCAAATGGTAGCAGCTTCTAAGATGCGTCGTGCGCAAGAGCGCATGGCTCAAGGCCGTCCGTATGCCGAAAATATGCACCGTGTAATTGCTCATTTGGTCCAAGCGAATCCTGAATACAAACACCGTTATATGGTTGAACGCCCGGTTAAGCGCGTTGGCTATATCATTGTGTCTTCAGATCGTGGCCTTGCTGGTGGTTTGAACATTAACCTGTTCAAGAAAGTGGTTAAACACGTTCAACAGCAACAAGAGCAGTCAATTGAAGTTCAATTTGCTTTAATTGGTCAAAAAGCGGTTTCGTTTTTTAAAAACTACGGCGGTAAAGTGCTTGGTGCGACGACGCAAGTCGGCGATGCCCCAAGTCTTGAGCAGTTATCTGGTTCTGTACAGGTGATGTTGGACGCTTATGATAAAGGCGAGTTAGATCGTATTTATCTAGTGTCAAACGGCTTTGTCAATGCCATGACTCAAAATCAAAAAATCGAACAACTTGTTCCTTTGGCTGCTGCTGAAGAAGACAAGAATCTGAACCGTCAATACGGTTGGGATTACATCTACGAGCCTGAAGCTGAAGAGCTTTTAAATGGCTTGTTGGTTCGTTATATCGAGTCTGTGGTGTATCAAGGTGTGATTGAAAACATCGCATGTGAGCAGTCTGCACGTATGGTCGCTATGAAAGCAGCGACAGACAACGCAGGCGAGATCATTAAGAGCCTGCAACTTATTTATAACAAGCTGCGTCAAGCCGCGATTACTCAGGAAATTTCTGAGATCGTTGGTGGTGCCGCTGCCGTTTAACATTATTTTGAATTGAGGAGACAGCAATGAATAGCGGTCGTATCATTCAGATCATCGGCGCGGTTATCGACGTCGAGTTTGAACGCAACAGCGTTCCTAAGATCTATGACGCTCTCCAAGTAGATGGTACTGAAACTACTTTAGAAGTTCAGCAACAGCTTGGTGATGGCGTAGTTCGTACTATTGCAATGGGTTCTACTGAAGGCCTTAAGCGTGGTTTGAACGTAACTAACACTAACGCGCCGATTTCTGTACCAGTAGGTACAGCGACTCTAGGCCGTATCATGGACGTTCTTGGTCGCCCGATCGACGAAGCTGGTCCTGTTGCGACTGAAGCGCGTTTACCAATTCACCGTCAAGCGCCTTCTTATGCAGAACAAGCGGCTTCTACTGACCTTTTAGAAACTGGTATTAAAGTCATCGACTTACTTTGCCCGTTCGCGAAAGGTGGTAAAGTTGGTCTGTTCGGTGGTGCCGGTGTTGGTAAAACTGTAAACATGATGGAGTTGATCAACAACATCGCGAAAGCTCACTCAGGTTTATCTGTGTTTGCTGGTGTTGGTGAGCGTACTCGTGAAGGTAACGACTTCTATCACGAAATGAAAGATTCTAACGTTCTAGACAAAGTAGCAATGGTTTACGGTCAGATGAACGAGCCACCGGGTAACCGTTTACGCGTAGCGTTGACTGGTTTGACCATGGCTGAATATTTCCGTGACGAGAAAGACGAAAACGGTAAAGGCCGTGACGTACTATTGTTCGTAGATAACATCTATCGTTATACACTAGCGGGTACTGAAGTATCAGCACTTCTAGGTCGTATGCCATCTGCAGTAGGTTACCAGCCTACACTTGCAGAAGAGATGGGTGTTCTTCAAGAACGTATTACATCGACTAAGTCTGGTTCTATTACGTCAATCCAAGCGGTATACGTACCTGCCGATGACTTAACAGATCCATCGCCTGCTACAACGTTTGCTCACTTAGACGCAACTGTTGTATTGAGCCGTGACATCGCATCTTCTGGTATTTACCCAGCGATCGATCCACTAGACTCAACTTCACGCCAGTTAGATCCGTTAGTTGTTGGTCAAGAGCATTATGAAATTGCACGTTCTGTACAGAACGTATTGCAACGTTATAAAGAGCTTAAAGACATCATCGCGATTCTTGGTATGGACGAGCTTGCTGAAGAAGATAAACTGGTTGTTTACCGTGCGCGTAAAATCCAGCGTTTCTTCTCTCAACCGTTCCACGTAGCTGAAGTATTTACTGGTGCTCCTGGTAAATTAGTATCTCTTAAAGAAACGATTCGTGGCTTTAAAGGTCTTCTAGCTGGTGAATACGATCACATCCCAGAACAAGCGTTCTACATGGTTGGTGGTATTGACGAAGTTATTGCTAAAGCCGAGAAACTTTAATTAGCTACTCTAATTTAGGAGATTCTCATGGCGACTATGCAATGTGATGTTGTAAGTGTTCAGGAGTCTTTGTACTCAGGCACTATAACTATGCTAATTGCAAAAGGTGCTGGCGGTGAGTTGGGTATTATGCCTGGCCATGCTCCGTTGGTAACTTTGCTCCAACCTGGCGCGATCCGCGTTATTTTGGAAAACGGTACAGAAGAGTTGATCTATGTATCTGGTGGTGTTCTAGAAGTTCAACCGCATGTTGTTACGGTTCTTGCAGATACTGCAGTCCGTGCAGAAAACTTAGATGAAGCAGCTATTGTTGAAGCGCGTAAACACGCTGAAGCATTGCTTGCGAATCAAAAGAGCGATTTGGACTCTGCTGCTGCTTTGGCTGCTCTTGCAGAAACTGCTGCACAGTTGGAAACGATCCGCAAAATCAAAAACCGCGCTCAATAAGAGACGGTTTGAGATTGAAAAAACCACCCGAAAGGGTGGTTTTTTTATGGTTCATAGGTTCTTATCATGTTTGTTTTTATATATGTGTTCATAAAAAAAGATTAAGTCTTTTTCTCTACCATAATTATTGCCAGAACCAAATGTAGCTACTACGTACAAAAAACCAAACTTTTCTAATTCAGATGCTGAAAAGTTACATTCATTATTCGTAAGGTAGTAATCCTTCTTGGATTTGTTCATTTCAAATGATAAGTAGGCTTTTTCTAACCCTTCTAATAAAAACGATGTAAATTGAGGAATAATATGAGTATATCTTAAAAAATTTTCACGATTTATTTCTTTCGCATCATATAAAAGAGCTAAACGAGCGAGCATTTTAGATTGATGGATTAAATAGACTTTATCTAAAGCATTGAGTAATTCACCACCTATTTCTAAGTTGTTTTGATTCTTGAAGATTTTTAGTAATGTTCCTGATGCTAACTTTTCACCTTCCTTTATAAATTCCAGGATATTTTTTAATTTTTGCTTTTCGTTATAGCTTCTGAAAACTTTATAAATCGCTAAACCTGAAGATGCTATTGGAAAAGCTTTTAAAATTTCTTGAAAAATAGTATCAGTCGTTTCTAAAACTGTATTATCAAAATAGTTTTCTGCTGTTTGAATGATATTAGATGGTATTTGACTCATTATGAATTTTCTTTTTTCTACTATATAGAATAATGTACTACACACCTGAAAATTTGAAATTTATATTTTTAGCATCACCTTAAAACAGCTGATTTAGATTATTTGTTTTAGCTTGGAATTTTTGCAAGTATCGATCTTGAGAGTGTTGGTTTTACATTTCCGATTCTTAAATAAATTTTAATTTGTACCACTCGATATAACTTTTACCCTTTCTCAGTAATGTTTTGAACCAATCTGTAAACCTGCACACGCCATAAAAAAATCAGTGATAAGTTAAATGATTCGAACAGATTTCGCTTGTTATAGCTTAATACGATAGAAGTTTAGAACAGGCAAAACTTATAATTGAAAAAAGGGAAAACCATGGCTTATCAATCTATTAATCCATTTACCAATCGAAAATTGAAAGACTACCCATCGCATAGCGATCAAGATATTCAACATGCACTCGATACTGCAGAAAAAATTCTAAAGTCAGAATGGTCACAGCAGGTCGATATCCGTATTGCAGTACTGCGTAAATTGGCTACCAACATGCGAGCGCAAAAAGCTGAACTGGCCAAGCTTATGACCCAGGATATGGGGAAACTGATTAAGCAAAGTGAAGGTGAAATCGAAACCTGCGCCAAAATTGCAGAATACTATGCCGATCATGCCAAAGAGTTTTTAGCGCCAGTGTCCTATGAAACGGAACTAGGAGAAGCTTGGGTCGAGCATCATCCACTGGGTATTATCATGGCGGTAGAACCGTGGAATTTCCCGTTTTATCAACTGATGCGGGTCTTTGCGCCGAACTGTGCGATTGGTAATCCGGTTCTGGCAAAACATGCCGGCATTGTGCCGCAATGTGCCGAAGCCTTTGAGCAACTGGTGTTGGATGCAGGCGCACCCAAAGGTGTCTGGACCAATCTGTTTATCAGCAGTGATCAGGTCGCTGAAGTAATTGCAGACAAGCGTGTGCGTGGTGTAGCACTCACAGGTTCAGAAGGTGCGGGCAGTGCAGTCGCTGAACAGGCCGGAAAACATCTTAAAAAATCAACGCTGGAACTGGGTGGTAATGATGTATTCATCGTACTGGATGATGCAGATCTGGAACGCGCGCTCAAGTTAGGTTGTCAGGCGCGGGTCAATAATGCCGGGCAGGTGTGTACGGCGGCGAAACGATTTATCTTGCATGAAAAAATTGCCGAACAATTCAAAGCTGGCATGCTGAAAGCTTTTGAACAGTTAAAACTGGGTGATCCGCTCGATCCTGAAACCACTTTAGGACCGCTGTCTTCAAAAGATGCGCTGGAAAAACTCAGCGAGCAGGTCGAAAAGGCAGTAGCACAAGGCGCGACTGTGGTCACTGGCGGCAAAGCTGTAGAACATCAAGGCAATTTCTATGCACCAACCATTCTGGAAAATATCACGCGTGAAAATGAAGCCTGGTATGAAGAATTTTTTGGCCCAGTGGCACAAATCTATGTGGCCAAGGATGAGGATGAAATCGTTTCGATTGCCAATGATTCCAATTATGGTCTGGGTGGCGTAATTCATTCAGAAGATATCGAGCGGGCGAAAAAGCTGGCTTCACGTGTCGAAACGGGCATGATCTGGATTAACTGGTATACCGATACTGCGCCAGAACTGCCATTTGGTGGAATTAAGAACTCGGGTTATGGTCACGAACTCTCCATTGACGGTTTCAGAGAATTTGTGCAGAAAAAACTGGTCGTCGTCAAAAGCCCGAAAAAATAATACGATCTGATGTCAAAGAAGCCACTATTCGGTGGCTTCTTTGTCTGGTTGGTCGGGATATTCTTCACGTTTGCCACCTTCATAACTGGCAAAACGTGGATGCTCTGGTGGAAATGACGGTTCAGCACTTGGCCAAGGCCAGCCACCAAACTGGGTTTCGCGATAACGACGAAAAGCAGTATCTAGCTCTTGAGCACTATTCAAAACAAAAGGTCCATGCATGGCAACTGGTGCACCGATTGGCTCACCCTCCAGCCATAAAATATGTGATTCCAGCAGCCCACCTTTGAGCTGAATATCTGCATCCGGTTTGAGTTCAAGTAGATGCTTCGGCGCTATCTTCTGTCCTTCAAGCTCCAAGCTTCTACCTTGATAAAAATAACAAAAACGCGTTGCAGTAGCAGTGGTTGCAGGAATGATTAATTCTGCTTCCGGCTTTAAAGTGATTAAATAAATATTGAGCTGATTCTCTCGCATGGCTGCCCATGAATGTGGTGGCCGATCCAGTGCCTGAGTCTGTTTAAACTGCCCTGAAATGACCCGGATCTCCGCTTTACGTCCGGCCGCATCAGCTGAAAATACATGTGGAATTTGTTCACGCCACAACATTTTATAATCGGCTGGCTGTTTTTTCTGTTCTGGTGAGGAATTCAGCCAGATTTGAAACAGCTCCAGAGGATTGTCCTGATTCTGATGGACTAAGGGAAACATCTCGCAATGCTGCACCCCATTGCCGGTAGTCAGCCATTGCACATCACCCGCGCCATAACGTCCTGAGTTTCCTAGCGAGTCAAAATGATCGACATAACCGCGCTCGACAATGGTAATGGTTTCAAAACCTGTATGCGGATGCTCCGGAAAGCCGGGAATACTCTCGCCATAATACATGTCATATTCATGCTGCTGTGGCGGGGAAACTGGGCCTAATTTAGAATTGCCTTGCGGATAATGATCTTGATGATGAACGGTAAAAATAAAAGGATCTTTCAGATCAAGCCGGGATGTGACTGGAACCACAGAATACAGCACTGAATTCGACATGATTGAACTCCTGATGATCTGAATAGATGAAAATTATTGATCTAAATGTAATTTTTATAATCCATAACAGTGTATAGCCTGCAAGGCGATTGAGGAAGACATGTTTCGATCAATCGCCTCAAAATGAGATGTTTAGGTATTTTAAGTATTGTCCTGATCAGTATTGCTCTCTGATTCCTGATCTGGATTCTGGATCAGCAAGCCTGCCAGTTTGACCATTTCGGCTTGAACATTCACCATCTGCGATTCAATCTTTTTCAAGTCCACTTGGCTAAAATCCACCTGACCATTCAAGAGGGGAGAAGCCAGCACTTGCTGGTTTGCAGACATCATATTATTACGAATCTGGTCAATTTCCTGACTTTTCAAGTTCAAGTTGCCCAGTACCTGATTAAAACTGCTGAGTTGCTGTTGAAGCTGAGTCGCAGTGGATTGCAGTTGCTGGGTATCTTTGGCTTCGACCGCCGTTTGCAGTTCGCTCTGGGTCTGTTTTAACTGTTCCACATAACTGCCGGCCTTGAGCTGCAAGTCGGCGACATCCCGAACCATATAAAACATATTGCCAGATTTAAGTTCAGTTGGTGTTGCCGAGCCTTGTTGCTGAGAGGCTGGTTCTAAATCTGACGTTGTTGTATCTGCCTGTTCAGTCGGTGTTTCGACAGCCTGTTCACAGCCCATCAGTAAAATTCCCGAGCTAAATAATGCGAAAGGAAGGACAGCATTGGCAAGAATCTTGGACATGGAAGCAGGGTCTCGATACAGGTAATAGAATTTGAATAGTATTTAATATAAGGACAAACTATGGAGATAAAAAAGATTGTTGCAAACTCATAACAATTCTTCTGGGTTGCGAACGTTGCTCTATTCAAAAACAAGAAAAAGATTATTAAAAGCTGGTAAAGAAGTACTTTGCTCTCACCAAATTGGCTTGTTTGGCCTGCAATCACTTTGAAAATGTTTTTAGGTGAATTTTAATGCAATTAAATAGGGTCTGTTGACATTTACTGTTCATAATTAACCCTATAAAGGTAGCCATAAAAATATACAGGCTAAAGCAACAGAACTTTGATAATT